>DAOVEU010000292.1:0-3623 GCA_030668805.1 Desulfobacterales bacterium | reverse complement strand
AAACTAGAGGTTAGAGAGGTGGTCGCAAATTGCGACCACCTCGGCCTTTTCTTCAAGTGATAGCTGAAACATAAAATCTTCAGGAAAACGGTCACGATTGCGCTTCACCTGTTCATTCAGACGTTTTGTAGTCACACCATAAAGTCGGGCCAAGTCCGCATCCAAAATGACCTTTTGATCCCTCATCTGTAAGATCGTTTTTGCAACGCGCTCAACAGGAACGATTGATTTAGGAATTGCCACGTTCCTTTGTTTCCCTTTCATTTGTTAAGCAAGACAGTTGGAGAAGTCTTCGTGCAGAATGTGCTTAGCGCTTTTTGACAGTCAGCCCTAACTTCTTTTTCACCAGCTTGCCATAAGCGCCACACCCTGCCTTTGCTTCAAAACCAATCTGGTTTCTTCTTTGCCGCCCCAGTTAAATAGCTTCGCTTTGAACGGGGCAGGCAGACACATTAGAACTCAAATGACAGAAGACAGCTTTCAGAAGACAGATGACTGTTTTCAGATGACCGTAGCTCGAAGCTCAAGGCTCAAAGCTGAAACGCTTCGCGGCGTTAGGCGTAAGGAGCGCTTCGCTTGAGGCGAATTAGCTCATAGGTCATGGATGATTCACCGCCAAGACGCCAAGGGCGCATAGTAAGACAGCTTTTCATTTGCCGGGGTCGAAGATCAGCTTATGGCCGAATGGCGTGATCGCTACGCTGTCAGCAACCACTCCCAGACCGGCACAATATTCAGAATAAATTTCCCGGTCCTTTCTTGTCTTTTCTCGTGATCGGTTACTATGGTTCCGGTTTTAAGCCCCAACTCCTGCAACCCCGCAACAAGAGCCCTCTTCTCGCGGCTAAAGATGTCAATGCGGTTCAGATCATGACATACCTGAATCAATTGCTCCTTTCCCTTGTCTTTCACAAAAAAATCCACCTCATATCCCTGGGCCGTCTTATAGTAGAAAATGGGGTGTGCTTTTCTCCTTAAGGCAAGAAAGACCAGGTTTTCCAAAAGGCGCCCCCTGTTTTCCGAAAATCCGAAGGTAAGATAGTTATGAATAGCCAGGTCAATAAGGTAAAATTTTTTGGGATTCACCTGACGCTTTCTGATTGAGGCTGAATACATCTCAACAAAAAAACCAAAAAAGATATCCTCAACGTACCCGGCAAAGGTGCTCAAGGTGGCACGAGATAGCTTCATACCTCTGGACCGGAAGTCATTTTCAATTGATATTCCAGGATAAACATTCCGTGAATAGCTCAAGGCTGAAAGCAAAAACCCCATTTCTTTCTGAGAAACGGGGGCTGATTGGGGTTAATGGGTCGGTCATAGGGCAGTCTCAACCTTTTTCCCCTTCAAGCTTTTCAAGGGCGACTCCTGCTGCTGCCTGCTCGGCTGCCTTTTTGCTCTTGCCTGTGCCGTGGGTCGTCAAGAAGGTGCCGATGCTAAGGCAAACTTCGAAGGTCTTGTCATGGTCAGGACCGCTTGCGGCCACCACTCTATAATCAGGTATTGTCTTGAATCGGACCTGTACAAGCTCCTGAAGTCGGCTCTTGAAATCCTCGGCTGCCAGCCTATCCCCAACCTGGGAAATGATTTCAGAAAACTGTCTTTCAATCACCTCAAAGGAAGCCTCAAGCCCGCCGTCAAGGTATACGGCCGCAATGACTGCCTCAAGGGTATCGGCAAGGATCGAACTTTTTTCCTGTCCATTGCTCAGTGCTTCTCCACGTCCCAAGAGGAGGTACTGGCCAAGATTCAGTCTCTGTGCCACCAAGGATAGTTGTGATTCGTTAACGATAGTGGCCCTCATCCTCGACAGGTCTCCTTCACGGGTTTTCGGGAAATGCTTCATCAAAATATGTGTAATGACAAGATCGAGGACCGCATCACCCAAGAATTCGAGGCGCTCATTGTCCTGGAGGGCAGGGTCCCGTTGTTCGTTCACATAGGAACTATGCTGAAGCGATTCACGGAGAAGACCGATGTCTTTGAAGTGATAACCGAGGTCGTTTTCCAGGGATGTAAGCTCTTGTCCGGTCATAATTTGCCTTATGATACTTCAACTGTTGAATAGGAAAATGCGGCATCCTTCATGAGTCAGTTTACACTTTTTCCTGGCATTTTGGTTGCATTCAGGTGTCAGGTGTCAGGTGTCAGGTGTCAGGTGTCAGGAGTGAGACGGGCAGAACCTGAAACCTGAACACTGAAACCTGAACACTGAAACCCGGCCTTCATTTCGAACAAAGTGTAAACTAGTTTTGGCCCTCTATGAAGGATGCCGAAAATGCTTACAGTTTGCCCTTCAGCACTTCCAGGTTTTCCCTGGCAGATATCATGTTTGGATCCAATGTCAGGGCCTTTTCATACATGGCAATCGCCATCTTGATATTTCCCTTTTCCCGGTAGCTCGACCCAAGGCTGGCATAATCTATGGCAGAGTATGGATCTATTTCAACAGCCCGCGTGAGGTTTTCAATGGCCTTGTCATAATCTTTGAGCTGGAAGTAAGAAAAACCGAGGGTATTGAAAATCTCTTTAACAGGGCCGAATGTTTCCTTTGCCCTTTCCAACTCAACGAGTGCCTCCTCATACTCGCCGAGGCTATTATGACATGTGCCCATGTAAATCAGAATCCTGACCAAGTCCTTCTGTTGGGGCTTCAGACGGACAGCCCTTGAAAATCTCTCAAGGGCCATGCGATAGTCTCCCCTTTCAAAATAACAAAGCCCTGTGTGGAAGTGGAAATAGTCCTGGTCGTGGTATGTATGCTCGGCCCTGTCAAAGGCTTCAAGGGCCTGATCATAGCGACCGATCTTTGTGTAGCTGAGCCCGAGTCTAAAACATATGGAAGCAGCTTCTTCAATTGGAGACAGCTTAAAGGATTTCTTGTAGTTTTCTATGGCCCGAACATGATTTTCCGCCTCCTGGTTCAACGTTCCAAAATGATAAAGCAACCCTCCAACCTCATGTGCCGCTGCTTTCGGCAGGGGCAAATCTGAAAAGGATTCAACCACCCGCTCCCTGCACCCGAGACAGTCTCTTTGTGAGTTGCCGTATTCATAGTACCGAGCCATGATATCATCCACGCTGAGGTTTTCGTAAATGTTCGCCAGGCTCTCCTTTTTGAGAAACGCATCGATACAGGGATAGACCATGCCGTCGCGCGCCGAGACAATAAGGGCGTGAGGGCATGGATCAGTCATGAATACGGCGTCAGACTCTAACTTAGCAGATGAATCATGGACGATGTCCTGATAATACAGATTGCATACGATCTCAGCCGCTTCTCCGGAGTTGCCATGCCCGTAATAAACTTTTTCTGTCCTGGCCAGGAGATCTTCATCTTGTGCCAGAAAGAAGGTGCCCATATCCAGGTATAGACTGGGCAACAAAAAAGCGCTTTTGAGCATATCAAGAAGGCCCATGAGCGAAGCGGGCTCAACCCCATTGTCGGGCACAATAACCGGCAGCAACATGAGCCTCGGGACTTCCTGGTGCATATAGCCCTCCTGGTCGAACTCGCGAGTTGCCCGCTTCAAGGACTGGTAATAGTACTGGAAATAAAAATCTATTTTCTCCGTAACTGCCTGGGGGACGCGGTGGACAAAATGAACATAGAGCCGGGCAAA
>DAOVEU010000281.1:0-3761 GCA_030668805.1 Desulfobacterales bacterium | reverse complement strand
AAGGCTTCAGCTTCACTTTCAGGGGTCTCTAATTTCCCCCTTGTAAGCACGTAAGCGTAAGGGTTGAGATCATTAGCCAAGGCACGCCGATGTGTCAAAACCGCTTGAAATGGTACCACACCTGATCCAGAGAAAGGGTCTAGTACGGTATCTCCCGGCTCAGAATATAGTTTGATTAGCACGTTAACCATGCCTGATTTCAGCTTGCCTACGTACGGCGAGAGCTGATGCAGCGTGCTTTCTCTACCATTGAAGGAACCTTGCCATAACCGTGAGTCAAGAGTGATCTTATTTATGTCGGGATATAGAGGCAACTGACGGTATGGAATAATGTTTTGGGGCACATTTACTCCTATGGTCGCCAGGGACGAGATGCGCTTTGGTCAACAACCTTGCCCTGATGTTTTACTCGAACCACTCTTTGAAGCGTTCCAGTGGGGCGTTCAACAATCTTCACATGAACTCGCCATACATGTTTATCCTGTTCGGAGCGATCGACACCGAATAGTTCAAGAATAAGTCTTGGTAACCTTAAACTGTCCAAAGTATGAACGGGTGGCTCAGGATTATCAAGCGTGGGGACTTTCTTTGGAAAAAGAAACACGTCTGGTGCTGCTTCAAGCCCGATATTGTCCTCACGCCCAGGATATTTTGGGCATGGTCTTGTCCGCGTACCACACAACAGATCCTTAAAGAACAAAGCATCCACTATCTTCTTGCGTCTGACTAGTTCATTCGTCAACCGGTTGATGATCGAGTGTGCACCGTGAGCCGGTTGGTTCACAATAGCACCATCAAGATGACACCATACGCCGAATTCTTTTGCCCATAGAGGCCGCTCTGAGATGTTGATACTGTTGCCCTCACCACCCTTGACTTCAAGAGCAGCAAAATAGTCTGGATTACGGGTTAGGTTAACTGTGAAATCAAATCTGTCTCTGCCACTACTTTGCTTGTATGCTGCGATAATCTCCCGCCTCGCCATATTCTCCAGAACATCCCGTATCAAACCCTCCCGTCCGGTGGTAGAGGACGCGATAAACGTACCGCGTATGCTTTCAACTGCTGAACGGAAAACGAGCCCTTTCTTATAGTTTTCAGACTCAATGGTATGCTCAAGCAACACTTCTGGATGCAACACATCCATATTACTCAGCAAATCAATAGTCGGCTGCACCTGCCTGGTTACTCGTTCTTCATGTTTACATGGAAGTGCCACCCGTTAATCGCCTCCAAAAAACACTTACTGGCCGTAACCCCTGAAGACCATAGATAGCCTATGCCAATCAAAAGATCAATCCCACATTTGTTTGATAGGTAAGGCAAATCGTTTACCATAACATCGACCACCCGAAACAAAAGAGACAGCATATTTGCCAACCCCTTTATTTTTGTTGGTCGGCGCGAGAGGATTTGAATCTCCACCCGCCACACCTTGAATGAAATTCTATGCGTTTTGCCATTCCCAATTCGGGAACATTGGACGGTGGAACGGGGTCGGACCATGCCAACTCTTTGACTTTACCTGACAATCTTTCCAAATTACTGCCAATTTCTACCTTAGAATGGTCTTTTGGGGGAAATATACAGCTATTCTATCCATAGAGATATTGACTCCTGGCCGGTTTTTGGCGGGGCTGTAATGGGGGAAAGAAGGAGAGTTCGTTACGTTATTTGTGGATGGGCACTATATAGTTTGCCGAGATATTCCTCACCAATCACAGAAGGATCGTAAAGACTCGGAAAGTAGTAGGGAAGAACATGGATCGGCAGCCCAATGGTCAACGGTGAACGATGACTTAGTGAATGCAGAAGATTGTCCTTGAGAAGGTCGCTTACGATTCTGCGGGCATTGCGTGCACTCATGTTCAGGATCTCAGCTGCCATGCCTCTTGGTACAGCGCCCCGCATAAATACGGCCCTGAGTAGTTTTGCCGCCTGCACCTTCAAAGGTTTTTCGGCGTGTTTGGACCGCATTTCCATGTACCAATCGATTCGAGATTCAACCTGGTCAAGCCGCAGCAAGTCTTCCATGAATCGAATTTGATCCAGACAGATTTCAAAGAAAAACTCGCAGAAATCAGCTAACAGGTCATTATCAAAGTGATGGGCGCTTTTTTGCGCATTCGGTGAATCGGTGGCCCACAGCTCAAACATATATTGTTTTTTCCTTCTTGATAAACCCCGAGACAAAGACCATAAGTTGCCTTTGTTAACGCCCGCCCTGGCAAGATACAGCCCTGAGAAGAGGCGGGCAACACGACCGTTTCCATCCCGGAAAGGATGAAGCCAGGTCAGCCGGTGATGACTTGCCGCCATTGCGATTAAACGTTCGTCACCATGAAAATGATCAGGGTCGTAAGCATTGGCAAAGGTTTTGAGCAATGCCGGCAAATTCTGATAGTCCGGCCCGTGAGGTGATCGGCCATCTACTGAAACATTTACATCTCGTATGACACCGGGATGCACGGGGTACTTGGTAAAACCTCCCTGTGAATGGGTGTAAAGATGTTCTTCCGGTAAGTTGGCATAAAATGCAGCATGAATATCGGACAAAAACTGTTGATCACAGATATTGCGTTCTTGTTGTGAATCCACAAGTTGAATAAACCGCCTTTCAGTCTCTACATGGGCGGCACACAATTCCTGGGCATATTTTTTCTCCGGGTCTTGACTGAATACCTTGTGTAAGGCTGATTCGATGTCCGGGATGCTGGTTTTATGACCTTCAATAAGATTACTGTAATAGCTGTTTATGAGTCGAAGCCGATCTCCTAGCGCAATGGCGGTCTCACTGGCTACCCTGCCTTCCAGCCCCGCAGAGGCTGTTATGATTTCCTGGGCCATATCCTTCAGGGGGCCCATATTCCCTTTTCCAGGCAAAACAGGTGACAGGTTATACAGGGGATACTTGTCTTTTTTGGCCGGTTTTTTGGCCGGTTTGTATGTCTTCATAATGTGCTATTAAATAACAGTTTTTTGACCTTTTGGCAACTCAAATTTGAGAAATATGCGTTAATTTTGGCCGGTTTTTTGGCCGGTTCAGCCAGATTGGCCTGCATCAACGAGAGTAGGCCTGGTGAAAACCTGCCTTTTATCCGGCCTATATTGAAGGATATTCGGCAGTTGGCCCTTTCTATACTGTAAAGGGTAGTCCGGGGAGGTCATAAGGTCAGGAATCTCTCTCTCGCCCCTTTGACTACGCACAGGGTCGCTCGGCCTCAGAGATCAAAGCAAGCGGGAAATGGGGCAGGTCTCCACTCATGATACTTCTGTTGAACTGCAACAGCGAGCGCATTCCCCGCAGCTTGCTGCGGGGTTGGCGAGCGAATATAAAAATGGTACAAGTCCTCACAGTCGAAGATTCCCTGCAGCTTGCTGCAGGGAGCTTCAATCGCAGAGGCAAACGGACGTCATATGAAACTCTTGGGTCATTCTATTGCTGATCTACTGAAGACGATCCCGCATGCACAGGGCCGGGTCAACTGTACCGGACTATCAGGGGCTGAGCGCTCCTATGTCCTGAGCAGGATCTATCCTGGTCTTAAACGTCCCCTCTTTGTGGTATGTGCCACGACCAGAGAGGCTGAAGTTATTGCCTCAGATATTCGTTTTTTTTTCCGAGATAGCCGCATCCCTATAATCACGTTTCCACCGTACGATATCCTTCCCTTCAAGCCGCTGGCCTATCATCCGCAAACTGCATGCAAGCGCATTGAAACGCTGTACCGGATGCTGACCGACTCTGAGCCTCCCATTAT
>DAOVEU010000145.1:0-5711 GCA_030668805.1 Desulfobacterales bacterium | reverse complement strand
AGATGCAACCCATGAAGGTGAAGAAAAAGCTGAATGAGGTTAATGGCTTGGTTTGCCTGGCGTTTTTGATTTTCGTGTGCGCCACCGCTTGGGCACAGAATCCCAAACCGAGTGGCTATGCGGGCTCTGATGCGTGCCAAGATTGCCACGAAACCGAATATAAAAATTTCAAGACCTATGCCAAGAAGGCCCACTCTTATGAAAGCATCAAGGTAATGAAAAAAGGTCTCGCGGAGGCAGAGTTTCGCAAGTGCTTCGAGTGTCACACCACTGGATACAAAAAACCGGGTGGGTTCCGCTCCGAACAGGGGACGCCCAACCTCAAGAATGCGGGTTGTGAGGTCTGTCACGGCCCGGGGAGTCTTCATGTTGAAACCGGGGAACCGGAAGACATTATAGGGAGCATGACGGCAAAGGATTGCGAGGTCTGCCATAGTGCAGAGCGGGTGGGTGCCTTTCATTACAAGCCCCTGATCCACGGGGGGGCACACTGACTTGAGTTCATTGAGTTTATTGGGTTCATTGAGTTTATTGGGTTAACCCTGGCCCAGACCCTGGCCCAGACCTGGATTAACAGCTTAATACCTTATACAACGAGCTGAAGCGCCAGGGCGGGCCTGGTTTTCCGCCTTGATATCAGCATCTGGCTTAGCGCCAGGGCGGGCCTGACAAACACAATGAACACTGTAAACACAACTGGTGGAGGTGAAGTTCATGACAAACTGGATAGATAAACGACTAAGAACGACTAATCTTCGCACTAAGATACTGGTGGCAACAATCGTGGTGGTCGCGGGATTTACCGGGGTATTCCTCTATCAAACCCTGTCTTTTCATACTGAGAGCGCCTTGAACCAGGTGACAGAATCGAGCCAGAGCCTGCTCGAAAACACGTACAGTGCCATCAAATATCCCATGTCAGTTGGAGACAGCAAGACAGTTGAGAAGCAACTGAAGGACATAAAAGACCATATGGAAGGTGTTGAGGTCTACATATTGGACTTCGGCAAGAGGCTCACCTATGCCTCAGAAGAAGACCGCATTCATACCGACATCACGCACTATCTGTGGAAAAAAGAGACCCAGGAGGCGCTTGCTGATGCATTAGGGACAGGATTGTCGCCCGAGGAGTCCTTTACGGAGATCAGAGACGAGGAGGCTTTCCTCGTTACTATAAAGCCCCTTTTGAATGAAGGCCCCTGTCATCACTGCCACGGGGCGAGCAAAAAAGTCCTGGGGGCCATGGTTGTCAAACACCCCGTAAAAGAGGTTTATACGTCGCTTGCTGCGGCCAGAAATCGCTTGATTATCTTTTCTGTTGTGGAGATCATCGGGATCATACTTGTCATGAACTTTCTATTCAATCGACTGGTAACCCGGCGCATCAAAATCTTGGCGGAAAAGACGGGTGAGGTCTCGGCCGGAGATATCACCGTTGAAGTCCATGATGACTCTCAGGACTCCATTGGAAGATTAACTCGGAATTTTGGCGAGATGATAAAAAACATCCGTGATCGTATGGAATATGCCAACAGCCTCAAGCTGGGGATCTCAGATCCTTTCTTTTTGGTCGATCCTGATATGAAGGTGACCTATATGAATGATGCCGCTGCCAAACTTGCGGGTGTTCACCCTGAGGAAATTCTGGGGAAGAAGACCTGTGAACAGATATTCGACAGCGATGTGTGCCATACGGCGTGCCCTGTGAAAAAGTCCATGGAAACCGGAGAGGCCACCGTCGGTTCCAGGGTCAGCATGAAAAATGCTGAGGGAAAGGAAATTCCTGTTATGACCAGTGCCGCTGCCCTGAGAGACTCTGCGGGCAAGATCCTGGGCGGGTTTGAAATTATTCGCAATATCTCCAAAGAAGTTGAAGCAGAATCGGTGCTCAGGGACTCTTACCTCAAGGAAGAAGAAGCAAAGAAAAACATGCAGGAGAGAGTCAAGAGCCTTTCAGGTATCTTGAGAAGAGTTGCCGAGGGCGACCTCACGGTGAGGGCCGAAGCAAGTGGTGAAAATAATGCAATGGACCAACTGGTTGAGAGAACCAACGAGACCATTGATCAAATGGAGGAACTTCTGGGGCAGACGAAAAAGGCCGCCCTTACAGTGGTCAGGGGAGTCCGGCATATCTCCGAGGGAAACCAGGAGCTTTCGCAACGCACCCAGCAACAGGCCGCCACTGTGGAAGAGACGAGCGCAACCGTGGAACAACTGGTAACCAGTATTAACCAGAACGCCACCAATACCCAGCGTGCCGATAGTCTTTCAAAGGAGGCCGTGGCCGTGGCCGTGGAGGGTGGAGATACAGTTGAAAAGACAACTCAGGCCATGAACGACATGTCGGAAGGCAGCCGCAAAATCGTAGAGATGATGGATTTGATCAACGACATAACCTTTCAGACGAACCTTCTTTCGATCAATGCTGCCGTGGAAGCGGCGCGGGCCGGAGAACATGGGCGGGGGTTTGCTGTTGTTGCCAACGAAATACGCAGTCTTGCAAAGAGAAGCTCAGAGGCGTCGAAGGATATTCAAAGCCTTGTCCGTGATATTATGGAAAGGGTTGATACGGGCAAGGAGTGGGTTGGCCAGCTTGAGAACGGATTTAAAAAGATTGTCCAAACCATTAAGCAGGTTTCTGATGCTCTCAGCGAGGTTTCCCTGGCCACCCAGGAAAGTTCAAGAGGAGTTGAGCAGATTGGCCGGGGAGTGAACGAGATGAGTGATGTGGTTGCACAGAATACATCACTGGTGGATCAACTGGCTGGTGCTACAGAGCAGCTCAACGAAAAAGCCGGCTTGCTACAGGGGATGACTGAGAAGTTCACGTTGGGCGATCAGGGCGATATCAAGATTGAAGAGCTCGGTTTCAACAAAAGCGTTCCAGTGTCAAAGAAAGAGAGGCGAGGAACCACGCCCCCCGCTACAAGGCCCTTACGTGAGCAGTTGGCTGTTCAGCACCCCATTGAAGAGAAACCGGATGACTTAATAGAAAAAGAGCTGGATGAGGAATTCGAGGAATTCTAATGTCTGAAATTCAGCAACATGTGATCTTTTCAATAAATGAACAAATATATGGTATTGAAATCCTCAGGATAAAAGAGGTCGTCAGTTATCAAAAGATCACACCTCTTCCCAATATGAGAGGCTTTATCAAGGGGATCATCAATCTGAGGGGGATTATTCTGCCCGTATTTGATTTGAGGGGGAAGTTTAATCTTCCGGAAACCACTTACACGCGTTTTCACATAATCATTGTGATGGAGATATCGGGAAGAGTTGCGGGGGTTATCGTGGATGAGATTTCGGACGTGGTGGAACTCTTGTCCGAGGAAGTTCAAGCCCCTTCCAATCTTCCTCCTGATGCACAAGCCGAATATATCAAAGGAATTGGAAAAAAAGAACATGAGCTTATTATCCTGTTGGATATGGATCGACTCTTGAGTCCGGAGGAACTCGAAATCCTGGATGCTGCCTGATCACTAACACGTTACCTATTTTGCCTGCGGCGGACTGAACTTTAGTATGCGCAGGTAATTTCCAAAGAAATCCCTCGAATCCCGTTGATCCTGTCTAATTCTTAAAGATGAAAACAAAGGATACGCATTCTTGTACCGATTTTACAGCCAGAAGTTCAAGAAAACAGTCATAATGCTCATGCCAGGTGAGTATTTTGCGACTCAAAATGGTGAGGTACTTTACACTGTTGTGGGATCTTGTATTGCCGCCTGCATCTATGACAAGGAAAGAAAAGTGGCAGGGATGAACCATTTTTTGCTTCCGGGAATGGTGCGTCCTGATGAAATGCTCTCCTGTGAACTCGGCCGATACGGTATGTTTGCAATGGAGCTATTGATCGGTGAACTTATCAAGTTGGGAGCACGAAGAGAAGGCCTCCAGGCCAAGTTGTTTGGGGGGGGCAATGTATTGAAATTCAGAAGCAGTGACGGCAATATAACCGGATCCAATATCCGTTTTGCAAAAAAATTCCTGGAACTGGAAGGTATCCCCACAGTAAAGGAAAGTCTGGGAGGCAATGGTGGTAGAAAGATCTTGTTTTTCAGTGATAGTGATCGAGTCCTTTTAAAACGATTTGATATTCAAAGAGAGCCACGATTCTTTCAAGACGAACAGGCTTACAAGAAAAGAATTTTCCAAAAACGATCGGAGAAATCACGAGTGGTGCTATTCTAGTATTTCGGAAATTTTACAGGAGTGGTTGAAATCAGATTAATGACAATACATTTCTGCCACACACATGGAATGATGGAATGTTGGAAGAATGGAATAGTGGGTAGCAAAAGCCGAAAAGATTCTTTTTAATTGTTCTAATCCCTCTGAACCCATTATTCCACCATTCCATTATTCCAGTATTCCAATTGGGGCGAAGCCCCTGAGTTCAGACATGAAACCAATCCGCGTGCTCATTGTTGACGATTCACCCACTGTGCAATCGGTTCTGACGAGTGTCCTCTCGGGAGAGCCTGATATTGAGGTGGTGGGAACTGCTTCGGATCCCTTTGAGGCAAAGGATTTGATCGTAAAAAAAAGGCCTGATGTAATCACCCTGGACATTGAAATGCCTCGAATGAATGGGATCACCTTTCTGAAACGCCTTATGAGTTTCCGTCCTCTCCCTGTGATCATGATCAGTTCCTATACCCGCGAAAACAGCATACGCACCCTGGAAGCTCTGGATGCCGGGGCTGTTGATTTTATTGCCAAACCCACAGGAGATGTCAGGACCGGTCTTCGGGAATTAAGACATGAGATTGCCAGCAAGGTAAGAGCGGCAACACGGGCCAGGATCAAACCCTCTGTTCTGTTTGGCAAACCCGAAAAACCCGTACCGATAGCGAAAATTAGGCCCTCGAACAAGATCATTGCCATCGGGGCCTCAACAGGTGGCACTCAGGCCATACAGAGAGTGCTGGGGTCCATGCCTTCGAACATAAATGGAGTTGCCATAGTCCAGCACATGCCGGCTCGCTTTACAAAAACCTTTGCCCAGATGTTGGATACATTGTTCCCCATGGACGTCAAGGAGGCCGAGGACAGGGATCGCCTTGATGCAGGCAAAGTGCTGGTGGCACCCGGTGGGTGGCACCTTCATGTGGCCAGGGGCAACAAGGGATATTACGTCCGGCTGCAAGACGGCCGACCGGTCAAACACCAGCGGCCTTCAGTAGATGTCTTGTTCAACTCGGTTGCAAAGACTGCAGCCGGTGATGCTATTGGCATCCTCCTGACAGGGATGGGAAATGATGGGGCCGCTGGCTTGCTGGCTATGAAGCAGGCCGGAGCTTTTACCGTTGCGCAGGATGAAGCCACCTCCGTGGTGTTTGGCATGCCCGGGTCGGCCATCAAACGTGGTGCCGCTGAAGTGGTGGCCCCCCTGGATGACATAGCAGATATTGTTCTTTCGAGGCTCAAATCATCATAGTGTTTGTTCTGTCTATTGAGTCTTAACCCTGGCCCAGAACAAACGGGCGGGATAAACCCCTGGCCCAGACCCTGGCCCAGACCGGGTTTCTCTCTCTGTGGCATGGTACAGCTTCTGTCGCGCCAGGGCGGGCCGCCCCTACGTAGGGTCGGCTTTATGCCGACCGCTCAGGCACATAGCGCCAGAGCGGGCCCAACAAACACAAGAAACACAAGAAACACAATGAACTCGAGAACCTCGTGGCCAAGATACTTCTCATAGACGATAG
>DAOVEU010000415.1:0-2546 GCA_030668805.1 Desulfobacterales bacterium | reverse complement strand
CCTTTCTGAAAACAAGGAGATGATTGCAGGCAAGACTACGATTCCTCGGCAGTGCGCCGTGAAGTTTATCGACCGTCTGGAAAACAAGGTTGGTGACTATGAAGCCGTTCTGTCCATGGCCTGTGGCAATGGCGTTCAGGCTGTGGCCAGTCGCTTTCCTGACAAGCCTGTTCTACCGGCCCTAAATACGCGATTCATAGGGGTAGAAAAGGAGCCGGGGGTTTGGACCGAGAACTGTCTGGCCTGCGGTGACTGTATCCTGTGGAGAACCGGTGGCGTGTGTCCGGTGACGCGCTGTGCCAAGGGTCTTTTGAACGGAGCGTGCGGGGGGGCCTCTGAAGGGATGTGTGAGGTTTCGAAAAACCGACCCTGTGCCTGGCAGGAGATTTACCATGCCCTGAAGCGCTTGAACATGTTGCATTATCTAAAGGAAAAGCCGCGGGTGAAGGACTGGCCTATTCACCCGGGGAGAGTGGTTAGAGAAGATTTGCGGGAAATTGAAGCGACGTAAGAGGGGGAGATTTGAAACTCGAAACTTAAAAATAGGGTCTTAATACTGACTTTGTAACTATTCCAGCTCTTGAGTATCAAGTTTCAAGTTTCAAGTTTCAAAGAGAGGTGTCACTATGAGTTTTAGACGAGCTTTAGAATCAGGAAAATTCCTGGTGACCGCAGAAGTCGGGCCCGGGAAGGGAACTGACGTAGAGCATTTGTTGAAGGATGCTGATATTATCAAAGATCGGGTTCATGCCATTAACGTTACTGACTTGCAGAGTTCGGTCATGCGTCTTGGATCCCTGGCCGTGTGTCATCTGTTGACGGACATGGGGATCGATCCTATTTTTCAGGTCACTTGCAGAGACCGGAACCGCCTTGCCCTGCAATCGGATCTCCTGAGCGCCTGGGTGCTTGGGATTAGAAACGTCCTTGCCCTCACTGGCGACCATCCTACCCTTGGGGACCACCCCCGGGCTAAACCGGTCTTTGACCTGGACTCTGTCACGCTCTTGGAGGTGCTAGGCAAGCTGAACTCCGGGTTAGATATGGCGGGCAACGAACTCAAGGGGGTGCCCGACTTTTTCCCCGGAGCAGTAGTGAATCCCGGAGCAGACAACGAGGCTGCCATGGATCTGCAGATCATGAAAATGGAGAAAAAGATTGAGGCAGGGGCCAAGTTTTTTCAAACGCAGGGGGTCTATGACCTGGATGTCTTTGAGAAGTTTATGAAGCGCGTTGAGGGATTCAATACAAAGGTTTTGGGAGGCATTATCCTGCTCAAGTCGGTAGGTATGGCCCGCTATATGAACAAGAATGTTGCAGGTGTCTTCGTTCCGGAGCCTCTGATTCAGGAGCTAAAGGGGGCTGAGAACAAGGCCCAGACCAGCATGAACATAGCCGTTCGCTTGATTAAGGGGATGAAGGATCTTTGCCAGGGTGTTCACATCATGGCCCTTGGCTGGGAAAGTAAAATACCACCGATCTTGGATGAAGTAGGACTGTAATTGTTCACCGCAGAGACCGCAGAGACCGCAGAGAACATAGATACTCTGCGAGCTCTGCGCACTTTGCCGTGAACGTTTGAGCAAGACTATAGGGAGGATCAATATGGCATTTGAAATACCAAAAATATCATACAACGGTGCAATCAAGGAAATCCCGCTGGGAAAAGAAGCAAGCCGTATGATTGTGGGTGGAGAGACTTCCTACCCATTTTACCTCTTTGAAGGAAGTATGCCACACCCACCAAAGATAGCCATGGAGGTCTATGATGCACCTCCGGACGACTGGCCCCAGGCGGCACTGGAACCCTTTGCGGATGTTGTCCAGGACCCGGCCGCGTGGGCCCAAAAATGCGTGGCATCATACGGCGCGGAAATGGTCGCATTGCAACTGGCCAGCACAGACCCGAATGCTCAGGACACGCCGGCAGAACAGGCCGTGGAGATAACCAAGAAAGTGGCGGCTGCCATTGAGGTTCCACTGATTGTGTGGGGCAGTAGCAACCTGGAAAAGGATACACAAGTGCTGAAAATGATTGCAGAGGAGTGCGCCGGAGAAAATCTTATCCTCGGTCCCGTGGAAGAAGGTAGCTACAAGGCCCTGGGGGCTGCCTCCCTTGCCTATCAGCACACCATAGCTGCGTGTACGCCCATTGATATCAACCTGGCCAAACAGCTTAATATCCTGCTGGGTAACCTTGGCGTGCCTGACGAGCGCATCCTGGTGGATCCCACCGTAGGGTCTTTGGGCTATGGCTTGGAGTATTGTTACTCAGTGATGGAGAGAGACCGGATGGCGGCCTTGACACAGGAAGATGAAAGGCTCCAGTTCCCTATTGTGTGTAACCTCGCCAAGGAGGTGTGGAAGATTAAGGAGGCCAGGATCAGCGAGGAGGAGGCCCCATTGTTAGGCGATCCTTTGAAAAGGGGTGTTCTCCTTGAGGCTATGACAGCGCTCCTGTTTCTCCTCGCAGGGGCTGACATCCTGATTATGCGGCATCCGGATGCGGTGCAGTTGATCAGGGGGTTTATTGAGGAGTTCACGGC
>DAOVEU010000089.1:0-6957 GCA_030668805.1 Desulfobacterales bacterium | reverse complement strand
ATTTCACCCAGGCAAAGCGACAGTGTGACCGTGATGGCATCCAATGTAATGGACGCCGATGCCCTTTCAACGGCTGTTTTTGTGCTGGAACCTGACGCAGGAAGACGTTTCATCGAAGGGATCCCCGGGACCGCATGCCTTATCCTGGGCCGTGACAAAGAGCGCATCGCTTCAAAGGGCTGGCCCTGTTGAATAAATGGTTTCATCAGTGGTTGCCATTTTCGGTTTTTCATTTCCGGCGTTAATGACTTGCACTTCACCAACTTCTATTCTACAGGGCTGGCCCTGTTGAATAAATGGTTTCATCAGCATAGCTCAAGATGACAGAGCAAGAAGGCCGCCGATTCTGGCGGCCTTTTTTTGTTTCGAGCTTTTCGGGCGGGCATAAAGCCCCTGGCCCAGACCGGGGTTGCCACCTGGTGAGATTTTCAAAGTCTTGTCGCGCCAGGGCGGGCCGCCCCTACACACATCGGGAGGTACGGTTCGTAGGGGCGGGGTTTATCCCCGCCCGGATCCTCAAAAAGAGAGGCTAATCGCGACCATCGCGATTAGCCTCAAGCAGGAGGAAAGCCGATGAAGAAATTTCTTCACGGCGTTCGTCTTTTTGTTCCGCAACAATGATGCCAAACTGTGATGTTTTAGGGGAGATTTCATTTTGGCTGGCACGCCAGGTGAGGGAGAAAGGGCTAACACCGTCATTTTTTTACGAATAATATCTTAAGAGATTTCTGACGGCTCAATACGAACGGACTAAAGCGGCTTTGGTTAGTGGCTATTTGAGCCGCCGAAGACTGATCGATTTGTACAAATTTTTGTACGGCTCGTGGCGAAATAGTCTTTAACGACTTGATTTTGTGCGAAATCCTGCCAGGTGTCAACTTTTTGTACAAGCCACCCCCCCCGGTTCTACTTAACCTCTTGATATCATAAATGATAAGCAGGGGTGTCAATTTTTTGTACACCAAACCTACCAAACCCAAGAAACCCGTCCGGGGCTACAGAAGATTGTGCTTTTTCAAGCGATAGTGCAGGTTGTTACGGGGAATGCCAAGAAGATGGGCTGCCCGAGACTGCACGTTGTTCGACAGGGAAAGGGCTTTTTGAATCAGTCTCTTCTCTATGGCATCCAGCGTTTCAGGAAGATTGGAAAGCCTTTGCCAGTCTATTGGAATTTCAAGGTCTGCAAAACTCACAAGGTCCTTGGGCAGGTCGTCGAGAGTGATCTCATTACCCTTGCTGAAAAGCACGGCCCGCTCAATGGCATGCTCAAACTCCCTCACATTCCCGGGCCAGCGATGATTGCACAAAAAGCGCATGGTTTCAGGGGAGATGGTCATCTCTTCTCTGTTCGCTTCCCTGGCATATTTGTTGACAAAGTGGGCTGCCAGGAGGGGGATGTCCTCGGACCGCTCCCTCAGGGGCGGCAGTTTGATGCCAACAACGTTCAGGCGGAAATACAGCTCTTTTCGGAAACGGTTGTGTTCTACCTCTGCCTTGAGGTCCTTATTTGTTGCTGCGATCAAGCGCACGTCCACTGCAATGGGTTTGGTACCACCTACCCGCTCAAAGCTCATCTCCTCCAGCACTCGCAGGAGCTTTACCTGTAGGGAGACTGGCACTTCACCAATCTCATCCAGGAATAATGTCCCTTCATGTGCCATCTCAAACCGGCCCTTTTTCATTGTAGTGGCGCCGGTAAAGGCCCCTTTTTCGTGTCCGAAGAGCTCGCTTTCCAGCAGGGTCTCGGTGAGAGCTGCGCAACTGACTGCCACAAGGGATTTGTTGCGGCGAGGGCTGTTAAAATGAATTGCCTTTGCAATCAGCTCCTTGCCGGTGCCACTCTCACCTGTGATCAATACCGTGGCCTTGGTGTGTGCTACCCTTTGAATGATATGAAATACGGCCTGCATGGGCTCGCTTTTCCCAATAATGTTGTCAAGGCGATAGAGGTTTTCCAGGGCCCGGACAAGGCGCCGGTTTTCCTTTAGGACCCTGTAAGTGAGGACCGCTTTATCCACGATCTGCTTCAGCGTTTCGTTCTGAAAAGGTTTCTGGATAAAGTTGAAGGCGCCCAATTGCATGGCCCCTACGGCCTTTTCCACGGTACCATACGCTGTCATCATAACCACTGGCAGATCAGGGACCTTTTCCTTGATTCGCTCAAGAAGTTCTATGCCGTCCATGGTGGGCATCTTCATATCTGTGAGGACCAGATCAAGGTCGGTGGTCTCCACAACCTCAAGGGCCTGTTGAGCGCTGTCGGCTGTCAGTGTTTCATACCCTTCCCCTGACAGAAAGGCACTCAGAACCACGAGGTAGTTTTTTTCGTCGTCCACAATGAGGATTGTTTCCATATTGGTCACTCGTCATTGGTCATTGGTCATTGATCATTGGTCAATCGTCACTTGTTATTTGTCAATAACGGAGTGCCTAAAGTGATCTAAAGCCCGCCCTGGAGCGACGTGCTTAGATCAGCCTGCTAAGCCTATAGGACGCTACCTGCCCGGATCAGCCTTCTATGCCTATAAGGCCAAGTCTGGGCCAGGGTGAACTAAAGTGCCTAAAGTTAAAGGAACAAAACCAATTTAAAAAGAGGTTTTTTTAGGTCCTCAAACTTTAGCACACTTTAGGCACTTTAGGCACTTTAGATCACTTCTCCACGATCAATCATCAATCCCTCTCTACCGGCAGAGTAATCGTCACCTGAGCTCCCCTCTCGGGACGATTCTCAATCTCAATGATGCCGCCGTGCCCCTCTACGATCTTCTTGACAATCGGAAGCCCCAATCCACTTCCCTTATCCTTTGTGGTAAAAAACGGTTCCCAGATCTTGTTCAGGGTTTCATCGGGAATCCCGGCTCCCTCATCGGCAAAAGAAATCGTCAAGGTATGTTTATGGGCAGAGATCTCAATGTATATGGCCCCGCCTTCTGGCATGGCCTGCATGGCATTTATCAGGATATTCAGAAATGCCTGATACAGCAGCCCAGGATCGGCTTGCATCTCCGGGATATGGCCGGCAAATCGCTTATGGACCTGGTAGCCGTTCTTATTGATCTCGGGAGCAAGGAACGTAAGGTTGTTCTCTATGACCTCATCCACTTTACATGGCATAAGGTTGGGTGCCTGAGGCCGGGCAAAATCCAGAAAATCGGTTACGATGCTGTTGAGCCGACAGGCCTCCTGAACAATAACATCTGCAAGCTGGACTTCACGGTCAGTACGGGCCAGCTTCTGTTTCAAAAGATCTGCCGTGCTGCTAATGATTCCCAGGGGGTTGCGGATCTCATGGGAGATGCCGGCCACCATTTCGCCAAGACTCGCCAACCGCTGAGCATGGCTCAACTTCTCCTTTAGAAGGAGTCGCTCCTGTGCCCGTTTTTCGATGATCTCCTCACCCCGTTTGACAACATGCCGAAGGATAAGAAAAAGGACGCCCATAATGGCAACAGACGTGACAATGATCCTGTGCTTAAAATGGCTGATGGTCCGGTAATCCTCAGACAGGTCTTGAACAATCTCAAACACCCCGAGGATGGGCCCCTCGATGTTTGACAGGGGCTTTTCGGCCCTCAAAGGTACGTAAGTTCGCAGCTCGCTTTCTCTTGGGGCTCCGAACATTATGCCCCAGAATCCTCCTCTGCGAATCAGCCTGGAGCGTGATTTGCCAAGAAGCGCTTGCTGATAATCAATGCCTCCCAAGCCCTTTTTCCCTACCAGCTCTTTGTCAAAGCTGTAAAAGATCACATTCTGTTCACGGTCAAAGATGTTGACCGTTTCCACGCTGAAGCTGTGAAGGGTGTTCCTGACCACCTGGTCGAGGCGGTCAAACAGGACTTTGTTCCGCAGTTGAATGACTTGACCAAACTGAAGGGCCGCAGGAATGATGAACTGAAGGAATACTTGATGGTTGAGGTTTTCTGCCATCAACAGGGCGTAATCTTCACTCTTTTTCAAGAGCACCGTCTCGGCTCGATGGGCGATCACCATGGACAAGGCCAAAGAGCCCAGAAGGATTACAATAAGGCTGGTAAGAGTAAAATACTTAACGAGCTTAAAGGGTTTTATCCGTTCTATATCCTTTGGGTCCATCCCCTCTGCTCGCTAGCGAAGCTTCGCCTCAAACTGAAGAGGCTTCGCGATGCTGGTTGCTGGATGCTTGATGCTGGATGCTGGATAGAAAAAAAGGGAAAGCTTCCTTATACAATCCAGTATCGAGTGACCAGTATCCAGTATCTGCCAGGGTTCACAGATAACGTACACCACAAAACTTGACTCATTTATCTAGTTTTCGACTTATGAAGACGACTAGACCATTATCCGGTAGGACCCTATCTCCTGACGTTTTGAAGCGATCAATTGGGCTCTGTCCTCAAAGCCCTTTCGTCCCATCATCCCGTAGGTAAATTCTTTGCCGGCCTCAACGCCCGGCTGATCCAACGGATTGATCTCGAGAAGCCCGCCTGCGTACAGGGTCTGAACCTCAAGCAGGAACAGAAGCTGCCCCACAGTAAAGGGATTGATTTCAGGAAGCCTTATTCCGGTGTGAATGCGGCGGGCCTGTGTCAGGGCAAACCCGGTGGCTTGCTCTTCGGCCTGCATCAGATCATTCAGCGTATGACTCCCCAGGTAGCTGAGCCCATCAATATGATTGAAGCCTGCGGGAATCTTGACGGTTTTTCGGAATCTTCCAACCGTAAGAAAGGTAATAACCTTGTCAAAGGGGCCCTCCATGTAGAGCTGGAGTTGGGAGTGCTGATCAGTGACACCGAGCGCCTTTACCGGGGTTGGTCCTACATGCACTACCCGACCGTTCACGTCGAGTCGTTTGCCCAGGCTTTATGCCCAGAGCTGACGGTACCAGTCGGCTACATCCCGCAGGGCATCTGAATAAGCGATCATGACAGAGATGGGCTTCTTTTTTGCGGTGTAGGCCAACACCTGAAGTACGGCATTCATGACCGCCGGGTTTTTCCACAGGCCCCCCTTCTTGCAGGTCCTGTTCGCATTTCGTGCTCCGGCAAGAAGTTCGGCAATATCAATACCGGCCACGGCTGCCGGAAGAAGCCCAACCGGAGAAAGAACGGAAAAACGTCCTCCCACGCCCGGATGAATCGAAAGGGTCTCGTATCCTTGCTCCCTGGCAAGGGCTTTCAAACGACCGTGCTCGGGATCTGTCGTAGCAATTATGTGGGGTGTGTGTCTTTTGCGGCCAAGTTTTCTTATCAGTCTGTCCCGCACTATGATAAACTGGCTCATGGTTTCAGCTGTTCCGCCGGACTTGCTAATAACATTAAATACCGTTTTTTCAAGATTGACCAGGTTCAGCAGCGCGCTAAAGCCTTCAGGGTCAATATTGTCTGCAAAGAAGACCCTCGGCAGGCCCTTCCGTTTGGCCTCCGGAAGGAGGTTGTGCTGTGGATGAGCAAGAGCCCGAAACAGGGCAATACCGCCAAGGGTCGATCCCCCGATGCCAAGTACGACAAAGTCTTCACACTCCTTGATGACCCTCCCGGCTGTCTTCAAGACCTTCTTTAAGGCCGCCTGGTCGTAGGGGAGTTCGTAAAATGGTAGGTCTCCGGCTTTCCTTCGCTGTTGCAGGTTCTGATGAACAACTTTGAACCGTTCTGACATGGCGTCGATCTGTTCCACGGTCAGACCGTGCCGGCGTCCAACAGCGTCAGCCATCATGCCGCCAAAGTCCAGCGTGATCCTCATGGAGCGTGTCCAGGACTTGTCTTCCCAGCGTTTCATTTCAACTCCTTTCTGCCTTCGCTATTCGTTATTCGGACATGAAATGAAGCTTGCGCTAAATCGTTAACCGATTTATTATTTATTAATGGAGTGCCTAAAGTGAACTAAAGTGAACAAAAGTGCCTAAAGTTAAAGGAATGAAACCAATCTTTAGGAAAAGTTTCTTCAAGTCCCGCCAGGACTTCGCCTGGACCTATCCGACCACGCCACTCTTTGGCATACGGGCGAAGTCCTGGCGGGCGGGCCTCAACTTTAGCTCACTTTAGGCACTTTAGGCATTTTAGCTCACTTCCTTTCACGATTCACGATTCTCGCTCAACGGGCCAAACAGGCTCAATCGACCTTATCCCGGCTTCGCGATGATCTGGGCTACGTATAGGTCCAGGAATCGCTTGGAGGCTGCAGATCTTATGATGGCTACTGTATCTGCTCCTTTGGCCGTACCTGCCACGGCCACAACCTCTTTGCCTTCGGCAATGAGGCCGGCGTCTGCTGCCTCCATAACGATCTCGCAGCAGACCTTTATCCCCTGGCCCAGCCGCCTCAAAGTGTTGGCGACAAGGAGCGTGGGATAGGTCCCGGAAAACTCCTTTGCCAGGGCAGTTTCGATGGAGTGAGTCAGGATCGTCCCTTTGTAGATATGGCCTCCCAGCCGGACTATTTCCTGATAGGCATCGTCTGAAAACTGATCTTGATTTGGTCCCAAGAAGCCCACTGAGTGCGCGACTATTACCAGGTTCACATCCTCACCCTGCAAGGTTCGCGCTGCCATGGTACCGGTCTTACCTGAGGTAGATGCCACTATGACATCCTTATACCCCTCATCATGGACCAATTTGTGAAGAATATCCGTGCAGGCCCGGGTGTTTTGAGGGCCCGGCTTTTCAAAATATTCAACCAGTCGTTTCATGAGACCTCTTAAACCTCCGTATCAATTTAGGGCATCCTTCATTTTCGCCATAAAGTAGTTTACACCTATTGACCAGTGTTCAGGTTTCAGTGTTCAGGTTTCAGGTCTTGCTTTTTCAGTTTCTGACACCTGACACCTGACACCTGGTGCCTGGTTTCAGTGTTCAGGTTTCAGGTTTCAGTGTTTCTTGCACCTGACACCTGAAACCTGACACCCGACACCAAAAAGTACACCTGACACCAAAAAGTAGGAACAAAAGAACTTATCTCTTGGCGCCCGCATCCTTGATAAGT
>DAOVEU010000127.1:0-6034 GCA_030668805.1 Desulfobacterales bacterium | reverse complement strand
TGCAGGATTTCTTGATAACAAGCGAAGAAAACATAGTGGGAAGGGGAAAGGAAACCCCTGGGGGAGGTGACGGTGGGTTATCACATGCACGCAAAGCTCCTGGCCTTTTGCTTTCTGGTAACAGGGATTTTTGTCGTTGGGGCCCTTGCTGGTGATGAGACTGCGGGCGTAAGACAGGTTGAGGATTTTTCCAGGTTTAAGGCTGGCACATTTCCTGAAGGCTGGAAAGCTCGCGGCGGGGACGGGTCAAAGGTCTACAGGGTCAAAGCAGACCCCGAAAGCTATCTTGAAGCAAAAGCGATCAATTCGGCCGTTACCATAGCCAAGAAGTTTGAGTACGATCTCAAAGAATATCCTTTCCTTTCCTGGCAGTGGCGGGTCCTTGCGCTTCCACGGGGCGGCGATGAAAGGTATAAGAAGATCGGCGATAGTGCGGCCGCCATTTACGTGATCTTCCCGGGCCTTTTCAGACCGGACAATGTCAAGTATGTATGGAGTGCATCCCTGCCGATAGGAACAACCACCGAGAGCCCGTATAACAGCAAGACAAAGATCGTGGTGCTCAGAAACCAGTCTTCACCGCTGCGAACCTGGGTTTGTGAAAAGGTCAATGTATATGAAGATTACAAGAGACTCTTTGGCCGCGAGCCCGAGCACGTGAAGGCCATTGGGCTCATGTCGGACTCAGACAACACCGAGTCCGAGGCAAAAGCCCACTACAAGCGAATAAGCATAAGCGAGGAGTAACAAACAATGACTTTGAACAAAGCTGACGTGGTAAATGCTATCCACAATCAACTTAATCTTCCTAAACACAGGTCCGTCGAGTTGGTCGAATCTCTTTTGGGAATCACCAAAAAGACCCTGCAAAATGGCGAAGACGTCCTGATCAGCGGATTTGGAAAATTCTGTGTAAAGGACAAAGACAAACGGAGAGGCCGGAACCCTCAGACCGGCGAAGATATGATGCTGGGTGAAAGAAGAGTGGTCGTTTTCCAATGCTCTCAGATTTTGAGGGATAAGATTAATGGAAGAGGGTAGGTTCCGGGCATTGATTATCTGAAGGCCTGCATCTTTCTCAGATGCAGACGGCTATCGTCCGCCCCACTTCAGCTTGGCCTTTAGCACGTCATAGTAGCTCAGGCCGGGTGTCCTGATCATATGAATCGTGTGGGTGGCCTTTTGGATAACAATGGAATCCTGGTATGTAACGTGGAGTCCTACCTGGCCGTCGAAGGTCAAAAAGACACTCGAATCCCGCTCATCCAGCCTGATTTTGATGGTAACGTTATCAGGCAGGATCAGGGAGCGGTTGGTCAGGGTAAAGGAACAGATCGGGGTGAGTATGATCGTCTCGAGCGAGGGATAGATGATCGGCCCGCCTGCTGAAAGTGAATACGCGGTCGATCCTGTAGGTGTCGCCACAATCAGACCATCCGCGTGGAAGGTGGTAAGGTAGTCATCATCAATATAGGTGCGTATGTGGGCTATCCGCGCCAGGGCCTCCTTGTTGACCACCACGTCGTTGAGAACGGTCTGGCAGGCAATTCCCTCGCCTTCCCGCAAAACCTGTGCTGACAACAAGATCCTTTCTTCAGTGGTAAAGGCATCGTTGATGATATCTTCCATGACAGGGAAGAGCCGGTCGACCGAGGCCTCGGTCAGGAAGCCGAAACCCCCCAGGTTTACCCCCAGAACCGGGATCCCCGTATCCTGTATCCATCGAATGGCGCTCAGGAAGGTGCCGTCGCCGCCCAACACGACAATGCAGGAAAGATCCAGAGGGGCCTTTGGGATATTTTCGATCAGACACTCTCTCGAGGTAATGGGTGCGGGAATATTCTGCCTGATGAGAACCTCAATCCCCTTTGCCTTCAGCCAGGTCTCCAGCTCCCTGGCCTTGTCAATGGCGTCCTTTTGGTCCTTGACGACAATCCCGATCTTTTTCATGGGGTCCCAACGTGTTAGCGGGGTCGTAGATCTATGTATTTTTGGCATCCTTCATTTTTGCCACAAAGTAGTTTACACCTATTGACCAGTGTTCAGGTTTCAGGTTTCAGTGTTCAGGTTTCAGATTTGGGGTTTCAGGTTTCAGTGTTCAGGTTTCAGTGTTTCTTGCACCTGACACCTGACACCTGACACCTGACACCAAAAAGTACACCTGACACCAAAAAGTACACCTGACACCAAAAAGTACGAACAAAAGAATTTATCTCTTGGCGCACGCATTCTTGAAAAGTGTAAACCGAGGAATGAAGGATGCCGTATTTTTTTAAGATTTATACCAGGGTTTTGAATGCCTGTCAAATCGAGCGAAAGTCCCAAGGTCCCTCAACGACTCAACTATTTGACGATCTCTGTAATACAACAGCTTTGACTTTCTTTTGCCTTATCAGAAAGCTGATAATCAGGGGCACCACCACAACCGACCAGCCAAGGCATATCGCCCAATTTGGATACCCCTCATATGGTGCAGATAACTCTTTAATAAATTGCATGACGAGGATGACTATCAACACTATAGGGGTTATGAATTTTATGCTAATATCCCACCATACACCTATCTTAAAGTCAGAGACAGTGTTGAAAAACTCCCTAAGCCTTTTTGCACCAAATATCCAGCCAATAATTATACATTCTAGAATTCCAACTGCAACGAGACTGAAATTTGTTATAAAGTGATCAACGATGTCTAAAAAATACAACCCTGCACCAGTCGTATATACGATACCTGCCACAAACCCAAGAAGGCATACTATTGCAGCAACTATCTCTCTCTTGGCCTTTTCTATCCTGTCGCTTATCACAGTGCTAATTGCCTCGACAAGTGAAAACGCTGAGTCAATGGCAAGGCTTACCAAGGTCAAGAAGAAAATTATACTAAAAACAGTTGGAAGCGGCATTAGGCTTAAGGCTTTTGGAAATGCAACAAATGCCAGGCTCAAACCAGACCTAACAACCTCTGGAACAGCAACACCCTGCCTCTGTGCCATATAACCTAAGGTTCCAAAGACAGCAAAGCCGGCGAGTATGCTTATGCCCGAGTTTGCAACTGCAGTTATAATTGCATTTTTAGTAACATCTGCCCTCCTTTTCTGATAACTTGCATACGCAATCATTATTCCCATTGAAAGGCTTAGAGTAAAGAATATCTGTGAAAATGCAGCAATCCACACCTCTGTGTCAAGCAGAGCCTTGAAAGAAGGTTTGAGGTAAAACACAATACCTGCTGCAGATCCAGGTAGGGTGACTGCTCTTATAACTAGTATTATAATAAGTATTATTGGAAGAGGCACTGTAACCATAACAACCTTTGAAACACTCCTCACACCTTTAAATATGCACAAATATATCAAAAGCCAGGCAATGAATAAAGCTATAATCAATGGCCAACTTATTCCACCAATGTTGCTTATAGACGGGCTTATCTGTAACACCTCGTCGAAGAAATAATCCTTTGTATGAGCACCCCATTTCACACCAAATGAAGCAACAAGGTAGATCAAAGCCCAACCCATAATGGCCCCATAATAACTTATAATAAGAAAACTACTTATTATTGCCCACCAACCAACACCGCTTAGTGCCGGTTTTATTGCAGCAAATGCATCAACAGCACCTTTCTGAAACTTCTGGCCCAGCGCAAATTCGAGTATCAGCAGAGGAATTCCAGTTACAAACAGAGCAATAAGATAAGGAAGCAGAAATGCACCACCGCCATACTTATAAGTTAAGTAGGGAAATCTCCATAAATTTCCAAGACCAGCAGCAGAACCAATTGCAGCAAACACAAACGCCGCCCTAGTGGGCCATCTGTCCCTTAACATAACAATTACCCCGGTTATTTTGATAAGAGAATTGGGCATCCTTCATTTTCGCCATAAAGTAGTTTACACCTATTGACCAGTGTTCAGGTTTCAGTGTTCAGGTTTGCGGCTTACGCCTTGAGAAGAGTACAGGTCTTGCTTTTTCAGTTTCTGACACCTGACACCTGACACCTGACACCTGGTGCCTGGTTTCAGTGTTCAGGTTTGCGGCTTACGCCTTGAGAACAGTACAGATCTCGCGTTTGTCGCTCCTGACACTTGACACCTGACACCAAAAAAGTAGGAACAAAATAACTTATCTCTTGGCGCCCGCATCCTTGATAAGTGTAAAGCGAGGAATGAAGGATGCCGAGAATTGATTGGTAGCGTTCAAAAGTTAGAGCCGAAGATTAAAGAAGCCTATCTGGGTCAGGGTTATCCTGATGCAGTTTCCTGGAGAGCACTAAGGCGGGCACTTAGTTTCACGGGATACAAATGAGCCCCGTCCAATGCCTTGTATTTTTCATCAAGGGCTGCAAAGTTTTTTCTGAACCGCTCCCGAATTTCCTCCAGTGATGGATGTTTCCTGAGAAGCTTTCCATCCTGCATCACAGGCTCGAGCAGGGGACAGGCTGCCTCAATAGTTTCATCCCTGGTGCCGATGATATCCTCTAAGAATTGCCCCTGATGGTCAGTCTTTCTGAAGACCTGTTTTTCCCCTGCCAGGTTTACCTTGCCTGTGCTCAACTTCATGATGGGGCGCTCACCGTATTGAACCAGCTTGTAGGCCATGTCAAAATAGGGGGCATCGGCCGAGACCCCCATCTTGGTTCCCACACCAAAGGCGTCAATTCTGGCGTCCTCTTTAAGGGTCGTGGCAATCTTGTACTCATCGAAGCCGCTGCTGGCAAATATCTCCACATCCCTGAGGCCCGCCTCATCCAGGACATTTCGGACCTGCTGGCTGAGTAAGGTCATATCGCCGCTATCCAGGCGAACCCCTAACAGCTTGTGTCCCTCTTTGGCCATCTCCTGTCCCACGATGGCGGCCTTGCGGGCTCCGGCAACGGTGTCATAGGTATCGATGAGAAGAATGGTCTTTTTCGGAAATGAGCGTGCAAAGGCCCTGAAGGCTTCAATCTCATCTCCGAAGGAACTGATATACGAGTGGGCCATGGTCCCCGAGATGGGGATGCCATAAAGCTTTCCGGCTAGGACATTGCTGGTTGCGACAAATCCGGCAATATAGGTGCTCCGGGCCACCTTCAGGCCCGCATCAATCCCCTGGGATCGGCGGAGGGAAAAATCGACGAGCCGACGTCCCCTGGCTGCGTGGACACACCGGGCCGCTTTGGTGGCAATCATGGACTGGAGACTTGCGGTGTTGATCACAAAGGTTTCCAGGATCTGGGCTTCTATGATGGGAGCGGTGACCTCAAGGATTGGCTCATCTATAAAAAAGACCTCGCCTTCGGCAAGGCCATAGATGCTTCCCGTAAAGCGCATGGTCTTAAGATATTCTAAAAAATCATCTGAAAAGAGGCCGGTACGATCAAGGTAGGCCAGGTCGCTCTCTGAAAAGTGAAAGTTGGCCACATAGTCCAGAACCTGTTCCAGGCCTGCTGCCACAAAATAGGAGCGGCCGTGCGGATAGTTCCTGATAAACAGGGAAAAGGTGGCTGGCTCTACCATGCTATTTTCAAAGTAACTGGCCGCCATGGTGAGTTCATAGAGGTCTGTCAGGAGTTCAAATCTCTCGGCAGGGCTTATCATCGGACTTTGGCTCCGTATATCTTGTCCATACGCTTCAGGGCAAATTCATGGAACTCAGGGTCAAAATCGGCAACCCCCGCCCTGGGCACACTAATGTCGTAGTCTCGATTCGCCAGGCCACCCACAGTGTCCATCACGCAGATATTAGTACAAACGCCCACCACTTCTGCGGCCTGAATATTATGCTTTTTTAACAGATCGCTCAATTCGGTTTCGAAAAAACCACTGTAGCGTCGCTTCTGAATGACAATATCGCGTTGCTGTGGCGCAAGTTCCGGAATAATCTGATGGCCCCACGTCCCGACTACAGAATGTCTGGGAAATTTCTCAAACTCCTTGTCATCTTCTGCATGGGAATCCTGCAGGTAGATCACAAGGTCTCCACTTTTTCGGCAGGCCTCTATGCGACCTTTGACGAAGGGGATAATATCCCTGGCCGGTTGACCGCAGTACAA
>DAOVEU010000279.1:0-3772 GCA_030668805.1 Desulfobacterales bacterium | reverse complement strand
GGACGTGGACTTACGGTAAGTATTGCTACAGGCTGTTTGGTCAGGCGAGCACCCAGGATTTAGTAATTCGATTCGATGATCGTAACATCGTAGTTTCTTACACATTCAACACGACCGCGCACCAAGAGTGAGTTGGCGAGTATACAGGCTGTACCGAGAACCACGGATCATGAGAATAGGTACGCTCTTAAAAAAAACTAAGTGTGAGAATAGGGACGGGGTCAGCCCTTGACATTCAGACAAAAGCGGAGTGTCCATAAAAGCATAAGTCTTATACCCTTGATCCTCCTACTAATAGAAAAGTCTACTTGCGATCATTGAAGCTGCTTCTTTCCCTTGAGGTCGACATTCTTTGTGAAGGACATTTCGGGGTCTATAAAGGGAAGAAAGGAACTTTGGGGACGTCTTTGACTAAGTTGAATAAGTTCGATGCAAAGATTGGAAGTGTCCATGGGCGGTAGATTTGGAAAATATGGAGATTCCAAGCGGAAGCAACGATTGCGGAAGGCCCGCCTCAGGCCACCTGCCCCTCAGCAGCGAGGAAAGGGCAAACCTGTAAAAAGGTCTGACAAGAGAGGCGCGAGAGGTCCTGTTTATCGAAAAAGCTCAAACAAGACAGAGGGATCAGGGGAAAATGCAAGTGGATAGAGATTTGATGCATCCAATATATTTACCGTTTACTGAAGCGCAGTTGAAGTCGCACTTTGCTGAGGTTGGGAAGAATAAAGATTGTACTCCGACAGCAGACAAACACATTGAATACTACAAGAAGAGTGTGCGGAATTATGAGGAGTATCTTAGAAGAAATCCAGACCGAAAGGCTAAACCCATCTCAGAGCTCAAGGTGCCTTGCCAAATAGAGAAAGACGAGAGGTTTTGGATTGCAGCTTGCATGATGACCATCCTATTGAGCGAAAACAGGTCGCAGGAGCTTATTGATGTTTTCAAACGTGCATATGGAACCACGCCCCCAATTCGTGAAATAGATTCTTGGGAAGAATGTTTTGAGGGTCCAATGGACCTATTCTTTGAGCCGAATTTGCCATCTCCTGAGCCGTACAAAGAGTGGCTATTCTTGAACTGCAAGAAAAGGCACCTGATTCCCTACATTTGGGACAGCGCCTATGGAAAAAAGAATCTTGAAGGCCCCACGAACGTTGACGCTATGGTTTTAAATGTGTCAAATGGATTTGCCGTCGTTATTGAAGCAAAGGTGCTATCCGATATATCCTACCAGATTACTTACGATGTGATCCGTAATCAAATAGCTCGCAATATTGACGTCATGCTGGAAAATAATCCTGAACTTTGCGAACCTCTAAAACACAGGGCTCCGGAAAAGACGCTGTTCTTACTAGTTACACCGAGAATCTTCAAAAATAACCCTGCAACCCGGCTGTACGGCTACAAATTTAATGAATATAAGAACGATCCAAGTTGCATAGGTCGTGATCTCCCGCATAGAACAGGCTGTGATTTGGAAGGCATATCCAGGAGATTGGGTTGGCTCACCTGGGAAGACTTTAAAGACGTGAATCAAAATTGCTGTGAATGGTTAGAGTAGAAAAAATAATGGGGGCAGGTCTTCATTCTTCACGTTACACCGAAATTTGTCAAGAATGAAGACCTGGGGTATGCTCGTCGCGGACATGGGATCAGTAATACTTGAACCAAGACCTGGAGGTGAACCACCATGTTTCGTACTTTGTTCACACCACTGAAAGTCGGCAACGTCACCTTGAAGAACAGGATAACCCAGGCTCCCCTCTATGTAGGATACGCCAATCCGGATGGAACAGTTTCTCGGGAGACCGTGGAGCACTACGCCAAGAGAGCCCGGGGAGGGGCGGCTCTAATCGTGGTAGAGGCCACGTCCATATCACCGAATAGCGATGGCATGCCGAATCTCCTTCGGGCATACGACGATCGGTACATCCCTGGGCTGTCGTCCCTGGCAAGGGCCATCAAGGAGAACGGCGCAGTGGCTTGCTTGCAGCTTTTCCATGCCGGCAGGTATGCTCGCATTGAAAGACCTTTGAGCGCATCCGCCGTTCCATTTCAGCCGGCTCCCAACGTGGAGATTACTCCGAAGGAGATGTCACAAGAGGATATTGAACATGCCATCAAAGAGTTTGCGGCGGCGGCGGAAAGAGTGAAACGAGCCGGTCTTGATATGGTGGAAATCCATGGGGCAACCGGATACCTCATCGTCCAGTTCCTCTCCCCGTTGATGAACAAACGTACCGATGAGTACGGAGGGAGCCCCGACAACCGTATGCGGTTTTGTCTGGACGTGGTGAAAGCGGTGAAGGGTGCTGTCGGAGTGGACTTCCCCGTTGGTATGCGATTCCTCGCTGAAGATTTTCTCCCAGGGGGCTTCGGACTGGAGGAGGGGAAAATCCTGGCCAAAAAGCTCGAAGACCAGGGAATTGCCTACCTTTCCATTACCGGCGGAGTGTATGAATCGTGGTTTATTCCGGAAATACAAGAGAAACTCAAGCAAAAAGGAGGCCTGGCGTATCTGGCTCAATCCATCAAAGATTCTGTTCGTGTTCCGGTCTTTGCCGGGAACCGGATCTCAACCCCACACATCGCTGAAGAGATCATCAGCAGCGGCAAGGCAGATGCGGTGGCCCTCGGTCGCCCTCTTTTGAGAGATCCTGAGTACCCAGACAAAGCAGCCCGGGGGCGTGAAGAAGATATTGATGAATGCATCTCCTGCTTTGGGTGCATGGAGCTGGTGATGAAAGGGAAAAAGGTTGTCTGTGTACAGCGGGAAAAGAAGAAAACTGATTCCTTTAGAACTTTAGAAAACGGCCAAACAGACCCAGGAAAAGGGTTTTCAAACAGCTTCTAAGCAAAAAGCTGGGGTCACAAAAAGCTGGGGTCAGGTCTTGCATTATAACATTCCGTGATGCCTGGTAGTTCATAGAGAAATGAGGATGAGATCTTTTGATTTGACAAATTGCGCTTGCGCTCTGTCCGAAAATGGTGGATTGTCAAAATGAAAGGTTTGGCCCCGATCTTACATAATTGACCCCGACTTCACATAACCAGGCACTCGTGAGAAGACAATGGAAAAGCGCGACGATTCATCGTTAGGCAAAAACCTCCGTTCAGCGGAAAAGAAACTCACCAAAGGACTTATTAAATGGAGGCTCAAGCGCGTTGGTTTGCCGACCCCTGATGAAGAGACCATGGATAAAGGTTCAGAGCGAATCGTTGATGAGGCGCATAAGATCATGAAAAGACGTGCCAAGAGTGTCCTTGAAGAGCTTAAACAAACCAAGCAAGAGTTTCTGAAAGCTTACCGAGATGAAGAGAAAAAGGAGAAAGAATAGAGTGTCGGCTTCGGGGACGCCCTTTTGCGGCTTCGGGGACTCCCTTTACATTTACAGATTTGAAATTATGATTCTTGTGCGCGTTAAGGGAAAGTTTGGCGGCGCCCTTTAGTTTTACAGTTTCTAGGTAATCGACTGGGACGTTGGTGTAGAAAGTGCGTGGCTTCCAAAGCAAGGTGGACTGGGACGTTGGTGATTGTTGCCAACGGCTCCTTCTACATTTCATGAAAACTTAAATCTTATAACAATTAAGTCGGACAGTCTGCCTTGCGGGCATCCTGCTGCTTATGCAGAAGGTTAGCGACTACATGACGACGGACTCGTGAGAAGATAATGGAAAAGCGCGACGATTCATCGTTAGGCAAGAACTTCCGTTCAGCGGAAAAGAAACTCACCAAAGGACTTATTAAATGGAAGCTCAAGCGCGTTGG
>DAOVEU010000392.1:0-2762 GCA_030668805.1 Desulfobacterales bacterium | reverse complement strand
CAACAACAAGAAATGCAAGGGATGGCTATGAGAAACATTCCGGGAATACTACTGGAATGAAAATGGTTGTTGAGTTTGGGCTTCGCTATTCTTTCAGAGGGTTCTTCCACTTGAGCTTCGGGAAGCGCGCAAAATCGGAATCAGTGGAGCACAGTTGGCAGCCATGCTCAATAGCGAGTGCTGCCAGGTGGGCATCGGTAACCAGGTTTCCTACTGCCTGCCCCGCCTCAAGCAGTTCTTGAAGGACTTGCCAATGTTGTTCTGTGGGATAGATTAGCCGAGTACACGGTTGGTCAATCCAGCCCTGAACACGCTGGATGGCATCCTTGAGTGAAAGCGGGCACTCAAACACCCGTCTGTTGGTACCGATCCGAATGAAGGCTGTGAGCACCGTCCAACACAGACATACTGGAGATTTTCCGGAAAGCTGAGCATCCCACCACTCACGTGCTGTGTCATGATAGGGACTGAGGCTGTCTTCTGCATATAGAAGCACGTTGGCGTCAACCAGAATCACCGGAAATCTTCTCCCTCGACCTGTGCGATTAATTCCTGAATATTGTCGAGGCTGTAACCCCGGCGAAGGCCCATTGCATGGGGCTGTGTCTTATAGCGTCGCTGCTTCGTTGGTTTCTCAACTTGTTCCAGTCCCAATCGCAGTGCTTCGTTGACCACAGCCTTGAAAGGCTTACGCAGTTTCTGCGCCAGCGCTCTGGTCCTGTCCGCCACGTCCTCATCGAGTGTCAATGTGGTTCTCATGTTGGCATCATAGCATATTTCGATATGATGTCAAGGCATTATTCCCCTTCAAGTCACAAAAGGAAGGGCTTCACGGTCAAATGCGTGCCGTCTGTGGTTATGGTAATGGCACCGTGGCGATCAGTACGAAATATCTGACATCCCTGAGCCTGGTAACGCTTGAGAGTCTTATCATGGGGGAATCCGAATATATTCTTCCATCCTGATGATATGGCACCTATGTCAGGGGCCACGCATTTTAGAAATTCAGGGGTGCTTGAGTTCTGGCCTCCGTGGTGAGGGACCAGGAGCACGTTGCTCTTAAGGGCAGGGCAGGCCAGGGATGTGAGCTCGTTTTCTGCCTCGGCCTCAATATCTCCGGGCAGAATAAATGATATGTCTCGAAAGGAAACCTTTAGGACAAGAGAATTGTTATTTTTGGTGCGCCAGCCATCCTCGGCTTTCCGCTCTAAGAAATCCGGTGGAGGATAAAGTACCTGAAACCGAACCCCGTTGATCATTCGCGATTTGACCAGGTCCTTTAGTCCAACCACGCGAATATTCTTTTCTGAGATGATTTGAAGAAAATCCCGGTAGGGCTCGGTATCCGGATGCTCCTGGTTCATCCATACCTCCCGGACATTAAAGTGCCGGGCAATAGACAACAGCCCATTCAAATGGTCCGAGTCCGGATGAGAAAGCACAAGGATTTCCACGGTGGCAATCTTTCTCTTCCACAAAAAAGGCCCCACCACCCAAGCCCCTACATCAAAACGGTTGTCGTAAAACCCTCCGCCATCTACCAGTATACAGGGACCTCCTGGAAGTTCCATGAGAGCAGAACTCCCTTGCCCCACATCAATCACCGTCATCCTCAATTCACTACGGCCGTACCGCTCGCTGATCCAGTAGCCCGCATCTGCCAAAACAACGAGTGCAAGGCCAATCAGCAGGGGCCGTGCCCGGCGGGTTTGCCTCCAATTAAAGATGGCCCACCCCAAAGCGTAGTAAAGCCCAATTTCGATCAAGCTCGGGGTTACGGTCTTGACGGCAGCAAACGGCCACTTTGAAAAGAAGATTGCCAGGCCCATGCCTCCTTCAAGGATTACTGTCGCCCCTTTCATGATCCACAGGGCTATGGTTGCACTAATAGGCAAAAATAAGACAGCCAGCAGCCCCGCCGGCACGACCAGAAATCCAATCACAGGCACCATAAAGCAATTGGTCAAAATCCCGATGAGAGATGTTTGATTGAAATAATACAGGGTTATAGGAAAAGTACCCAGGATCGCAGCTGCGGATACAAGCAAGAAAAGGACCAGCCGCTTGTAAACTGTAGGCGGGCCGCGTCTGAGTCCAATAACAAAGGGAAGGTGCTTCAGCATGTAGAGGATGGCAAATACGGCCGTAAATGAGAGTTGAAAAGAGATTTCAAACAGAGCCGTGGGGCTTATTACCAGGATCACAAGGGCTGCCAAAGTTAGTGTGTTGATGGTGTCTCGTTCCCGTTCGAATAGCAAGGCCATCAAGAAGACCATCACCATGATAACAGCTCTCTGGGTAGCAGGGGACATCCCGGCCAAAAAGCCGTAAAAGAGCACGGGAAACAGACTCAAGAGGGCTGCACCCTTTGCAGGCCACGCAGCCAGGAGAACCCTTTGGGATCGCGCCAGGACAAATCGAAAGCCCAGAAAGGCAAGGGTTGCTACGATACCGATGTGGAGACCTGAGATGGCCAGCAGATGGGCAGTTCCGATCCGGTTGAAAACATCTCTAATCTCCCGAGAGACCTCGCTTCGATCGCCGATAAGAAGTGCCTTTATGACCCCCCTTGCCTCTCCCGGGTCTTCTGAGGTGGCCCTGTCGATCAGCCCGGACACGGCCTGCCTCGAGCGGTCTATGGCTTGACGAAACCCACAGATCTTTGCAGGGTGCAGCCTGATAACAAAGCTCTCCCTGGAAACAGATGCAGAGGCATGTATTCCTCGAAAGGCCAGATACCGACGGTAGTCAAAACCACCCGG
>DAOVEU010000406.1:0-2631 GCA_030668805.1 Desulfobacterales bacterium | reverse complement strand
CTGAACACTGACACCTGAACACTGACACCTGAAACCTACATGTGCCCTGAAACCTGAAACCAAAACGGGATAAAGATTTAGGTCCATACAAGAATTAATCTAAGTACGAATTTGATAAGCGAACGATGAGTGGTAAAAGGACAGTTTTATGCCAAGACGTGATGACATCAAGAAAGTCATGATTATTAGTTCCGGGCCCATCGTCATAGGCCAGGCTTGTGAGTTCGACTATTCCGGCACCCAGGCATGCAAGGCCCTTCGCAAACTGGGTTATGAGGTTGTGTTGGTCAATTCCAACCCGGCGACCATCATGACCGACCCTGGCATGGCCGACGTGACCTATATTGAACCTTTGAACCTCCGGACCATGACAGAGATCATAAAAGAAGAGAAGCCGGACGCTCTGCTTCCCAACCTGGGCGGCCAGTCCGGCCTGAACCTTTCCTCAGAGCTGGCCCGGACGGGCGTGCTCGAAAAATACGGGGTAAAGATAATCGGCGTTGAGGTCGATGCCATCAAGCGCGGCGAGGACCGGATTGCATTCAAGGACACCATGAACCGGCTCGGTATCGAGATACCCAGGAGCAAACCGGCTTTTAGCGTAGAGGAGGCTGAAAAGATTGCCGCTGAACTCGACTACCCGGTAGTCATCCGTCCTGCTTACACCATGGGAGGAACCGGCGGCGGCCTGGTGTACAATGTGGAAGAACTGCGAACCATTGCCAGTCGAGGCATCTCGGCAAGCCTCGTGGGTCAGGTGCTGGTGGAAGAGTCGGTCCTGGGGTGGGAGGAACTGGAACTGGAAGTCGTCCGGGATGCCAAGAACCAGATGATTACCGTTTGTTTCATAGAGAATGTTGACGCCATGGGCGTACACACGGGCGACTCCTATTGCACTGCCCCCATGCTCACGATCGACCCTGAACTGCAAGAGCGGCTTCAAAAATGGTCCTATGACATTGTCGAGGCTATAAAGGTCATCGGCGGCACCAACATACAGTTTGCCCATGACCCCAAGACCGGCCGTGTGGTGGCGATTGAAATCAATCCGAGGACCTCCCGTTCTTCGGCCCTTGCCTCCAAGGCCACTGGTTTTCCCATCGCCCTTATCTCAGCCATGTTGGCGGGAGGCATGACGCTCGATGAGATTCCTTACTGGCGAGAGGGTACCCTGGACAAGTATGCGCCGTGGGGCGACTATGTGGTGGTAAAGTTTGCCCGGTGGGCCTTTGAAAAGTTTGAGGGCTCTGAAGATAGATTGGGCACACAGATGCGCGCTGTGGGCGAGGTCATGAGCATTGGCAAGAATTACAAGGAGGCCTTTCAGAAGTCGATTCGATCCCTGGAAAACGGTCGCTACGGGCTGGGTTTTGCCAGGGACTTTAATGATAAACCGCTCAATGAATTGATGGAGCTGCTGGCCGAGCCGTCGAGCGAGCGGCAATTCATCATGTACGAGGCCCTCAGAAAGGGAGCCAGCGTGGATACGCTTTATGAGCGGACCTTTATTAAGCCCTGGTTCATTGAGCAGATGAAGGAACTGGTGGCACTTGAGGAGAAGGTCCTGAAATACAAGGGCAACGCTGTGCCCGACGAGCTGCTGGTGCAGGCCAAGAAAGACGGGTTTTCAGACCGGTACCTGTCTGAGATCCTCGGTATCCCTGAAATGGACATCAGGCAGCGGCGCACTTCTTTGGGCGTGGTCCAGGCATGGGAGCCTGTGCCGGTGAGCGGTGTGGAGGATGCTGCCTACTATTTTTCCACCTACAATGCCCCTGACAAGGTGGAAACGAGCAAGAGGCGCAAGATCATGGTCCTGGGCGGCGGGCCTAACCGTATCGGGCAGGGGATCGAATTTGATTACTGTTGTGTTCACGCTGCCTTTGCACTGCGCGACGAGGGGTTCGAGTCGATCATGGTCAACTGCAACCCTGAGACCGTCTCAACCGACTACGACACCTCAGATAAGCTCTACTTCGAGCCACTCACGGTCGAAGATATCTTGAGCATCTACGAGAAGGAAAAGCCAGAAGGGGTGATCGTCCAGTTCGGCGGGCAGACCCCCTTGAATATTGCCAATGAACTGGCCGAGGCTGGTGTCAAGATCATTGGCACTTCCCCTGAGACCATAGATCTCGCCGAGGACCGGGATCGCTTTCGCAAGATAATGAGAAAGCTCGGCATCCCCGAGCCTGAATCAGGCATGGCGAGTACCCTAAAAGAGGCCCTTGATGTGGCTGAAAGAATCGGCTATCCTCTCATGGTCCGACCCTCGTACGTCCTTGGGGGGCGGGCCATGGAGGTTGTCCACGACGAGGAGATGCTTGAGCACTATGTGGCCGCGGCAGTGGATGTGTCGCCTGAGCGGCCGATCTTGATTGACAAATTCCTGGAAAACGCCATTGAGGCCGAAGCAGATGCCATTTCAGACGGCACGGACGCCTTTGTGCCTGCTGTGATGGAACATATCGAGCTGGCCGGAGTCCACTCTGGTGACTCGGCCTGTGTGATTCCACCCATCAGTATCCCTGCCAAACACATCGATACGATTTATGAGTATACGAAAAAGATCGCCGTGGAACTCAGTGTGATCGGTCTGATGAACATCCAGTATGCCATAGCAAATGATGT
>DAOVEU010000294.1:0-3609 GCA_030668805.1 Desulfobacterales bacterium | reverse complement strand
GTCTTCATCACCCTCTCTGAAGGTGGAGACCTTGATACCGTTGAAGGCAACCTTAAGGGCGAAGCCGATGATATCGGTGGAAAGACCCAATAGGGCCGCCTTTTGCCGGTCGATCCTGACCATGACCGTGGGAGATCCTGCTACATAGTCGTCGCGAATATCCTGGACAAAGGGAATTTTCTCCAGTACGCTCCGCACCTTCTGGGCGATTCGGCCTAAGATATAGAAATTATCCCCCACAATCTCGATATTTATAGGTGCTCCGGTGGGGGGTCCCTCCTCCTGCTCGGCAACACTGATTTGGGCACCTGGTATATCCTTTATTCGCTTTCGGATTTCTTCGACAGTCTGTGGGGATGGCTCGACCCGGTCCTCAATATCGTAGAACTGGATGCCGATGTGGTTGGGCGAGTTGCTCTCAAAGGCGGAGCTACCACCAGTGACTGCCACTGTCCTGGAGTAGATGTGCTTGACATTGGCCATGTCGGTAAGCCCTATGACCTGCTGGCCATTACGCAAGGTATGTTTTTTCTTCTCGGTATTATTATAATAGCACTGAGCCGGATTAGTTTCAGGCGGTGCCAAGGCTTGACCAGGGCCTTCGCAGAGGGCCACCTCCACCTGCCGGGCGATTCTGTCAGAATACTCCAGATCGGCCCCTTCGGGCATATCCAGGTTAATATAAATATTATGAGGATCTACGTCAGGGAAGAACTCGATCGGCTTCTCAAGACCGACCTGGTGGAACCAGATCATGGCCATTGCCACCACAGACAGGAAGGCCATAGCCAGGACAGCCAGGCGGTGGTTCAGGGCGCTGTTTAGTAGGCGGCGGTAGGCATTGAGCATCGGGCCCCTGACGGTGATGGGTGCTTCACCAGCCTGTTCGATTTCCTCGGCACTGGCCTTGATCTTAGAGAAGCGGTGCCCGGGCGGCAGTCGCAGGAAGATGGCTGCCAGGGCCGGGTTGATGACCATGGCCACGAAGAGTGAGGAGGAAAGGGTAATGATCACCGCCTTGGGTAGATAGGACATGAACTCGCCCATGATCCCCGGCCAGAAGATGAGGGGAGAGAAGGCCGCCACAGTGGTCAGAGTTGAGGCAATGACCGGCTGGGCCACCTCGCTGGTTGCTCTCATGGCCGCCTGAATGCGGGGTACGCCCTGCTCCATGTAACGGAAAATGTTTTCAACGATGACAATGGCGTTGTCTACCAGCATGCCCAGGGCAAGAGTGAGAGAGAAAAGGACGACCATGTTAAGGGTAATGCCCAGGGCATGGAGAACCATAAAGGACAAGAACATGGAGAAGGGAATGGCCAGGCTGACCAGCACGGCGTTGCGCACGCCCATGACAAAAAAGAGAACAACAATGACCAGGATTAAGCCAGTGATAATGTTGTTCTCCAGGTCGGAGACCATACCCCTGATGTCCTTGGCCTGGTCCATCAGCTTGCTTACCTTAGTCCCTGCGGGCCAGGTAGGCATCTGCTCCTCGATGAGCCGGTCGACCTGGTCGGTGATGTGCAACACATTCTCACCAGCACGTTTCTTAACCTGAATATTGATCGCCTGGTGTCCGCTCAGACGAGCGCGGCCCTTCTCGTCCTTGAATCCATCCACTACCCGTGCTACATCTTTGAGGTAGACTGGCTGGCCTTTGTGGAGTCCGACCACAAGGCCGTAGATCTCTTCAGGGCTCTGGAACTCACCTGGGACCCGGAGCTGAAAGCGGCCGTCTCCCATACGGATTGCCCCACCGGAGACATTCTGGTTTTCTTGGGCGATAACACTCTGGAGTCTCAGGATGGACAGACCATAGTAGGCAAGCTTGTCCGGGTAGGGCTCTACCCTGATTTCCCGCTCAAGTCCGCCAGTCAACTCGGCCTCCAAGATGCCGGTGATAGACTCGATCTCGTCTTGCAGGTCTTCGGCAATCTCCTTGAGTCTGACCAGGCCGCAGGTCCCAGACAGTGAGAGGACTACAATGGGCAACTCGGAAATATTGATTTCAATAACATCTGGATCCTCTTCCAGGTCGGCCGGAAGTTCCGGCTTGGCCAGGTCGACCTTATCCTTGGTCTTGGAGAGGACCTCTTTAATGTCGGTCCCGGCCACAAACTCAATGATAATTGAGCTCATTCCCTCGGTGCTGGACGACTCGATTCGTTTGACTGCCTCCAGACCTTTGAGCTTCTTCTCTATGGGGATGGTTATTGACTGTTCGATATCTTCCGGGGCCACGCCGGGATAGTCGGTCATGATGAAGATATAGGGGATAGTAATGTCCGGGGCAGACTCGCGAGGCAGGGAGTTGTAGGCCATGAAGCCGAATATGATAATCATCATGGCCAAGACGACGACGCTTGTCCTTTTCTTGACGGCTATATCGGAGACGATCATGGCTTTAGGATCTCTCTGGGGTCATTGACGTTCTTGACGACTTCTACCAGCTGGCCGTCATCCAGGAGGCGATGGCCGACAACAATAACCCTTTCACCAGCTTTTAGTCCGGAGGTGACCTGGACTTGCCAGCCGACCAAAACGCCCAATTTGATATTCTTTTTTTTGGCTCGACTTTCCTTCTCTATATAGACGAAGCGATCATCGCCCTGAGTGATGACAGCGTAAAGGGGTATAGCCAAAGCTCGGTTGAAGACCTGCTTGACCAGTTCTACACGGGCGAACATGCCTGGAAGGATGCGACCGTCTGGGTTAGGGACTCTAAGCTCCAGATTGTAGAGGCGGGCCAGATTACGGGGCTGGCGGGATAGAAAAATTTTATGGCCTGTAACCAGCAGTCCATCCAGGGCTTCGATAATCACATCGGCTTTGTCTAGGTCGAAAATAGCAGCTACATCGCTTTCGGGTATGCCAACGGTAACTTTGACTTGATCTAACTGGAGGATCCGAGCCACTGGATCTCCCACAGCAACGAAATTTCCTTGCTTGGCATTAATTTCGTTGAGCAGGCAGCAAAGAGGGGAGGTAATGCGGGTACGACTTAAGGCCAGCTGGGCTTCGCTTACCTGGGCTTCCAAGTCTTTGAGCTGGGCTTGGATACTGTCCAGCTTGGATATGGAGGTGGCTTTCATCTTGGCGAGAGCAGCGGTGCGGTTGTAATCAAGCTTTGCCAATTGGTAATTGGCCTCAATGCGAGCCAACCGTGTACGGTAGTCGCGGTCGTCGAGCTGGACTAAGGTTTGTCCCGTTTCGACCGCCTGCCCCTCCTCGACAAAGACCTTGACAACCTGGCCTTGTACCTCGGCCTTGATCAACACATCCTCATAGGGCTCAACCTGGGCCGGCAGATTAATCTTGTCCAACAGGCGGCGCGGCTTGAGAGTCAGGGTGATGACTCCTACAGGCTGAACCTCTTTCTTCATGGCTGCTTTCTTGGCATCCTCAAGGCGGGCCTTCTCCTCCTTTATCCTGCCCCACATAATTACAATGAAAGCTACAATAAGGGCCACCATAAGCCAGGGGATGACACCCCAGATGAATCGGAGGATCTTAGTCTTCGCCTCAGATTTTTTCATATTCGTTTTACATCTCCTCTGTAAATAAATAATTAAACTCTTTGCCTCTTTCGTATTTAAGTTGAAAACT
>DAOVEU010000062.1:0-7939 GCA_030668805.1 Desulfobacterales bacterium | reverse complement strand
CCCTGATCACCTTAATTGCCTCAACTCTTGCCCTGGCAAGGTATAGGGTCCTCATTGTCGCCTCTGCCCGTCTATAGATCGTATATGCCCTGGCCAAGGACTGGTAAACCCTGCTTTTTGTGGCTGCGTGAATTCCGGGATTTGTGAAGGCTCCCCTTATAACATTTCCCGCAACTTCTGCCTCTCCAGAATAGATATTCATATAAGTATTGACATTATCGAATCCGATATCGCCCTCTGATCCGCGTAACCCACACACGGCTGTCGGTGTTTGAAGATAGTGCTTTCTTCTGGATGCACCGGTCTTAAGCCGCAATTTGCCCACAAAGCAGGTAATCCTGCGGACCATTTTCTTGGTTCCAAAAATCCAGAAGCCGCCTTTCTCTTTCCTTTCCTGGATTATGGTGCTAGCAAAAGACATGATCTTAATAACAGCGCCATCATTGAAGACGATCTTGGCTTCACCCTGTTTTGTCTGGATGCGATCACCATCTTTGAGAGTGAGACCCAGCTCTGTAACCCTGAAGCTTTTTGTATCAGATTGGACAATGACCTCACCTTCAAAACCGGATATTTGAGCAATTGGCTTTGCAGCAAAGGTTTGAAAAGCAAATAAAAAAAAACCCATAAATAAGGCCACAAATACAAGTAGAATTCCAAATCCTGGTTTCACGATCATGTCCTCCTTTTCAGGGAAAGATAACAGAGGGGATACAGTTCCTTGTTTACAGATAACCTATGGAATTCTGACAACATTTCAAGGTTAATGTCAACAACTATTTCGTTGTCTCGTTGTCAACGAGCAAGACCTTTCGAACAAATCCCTTGTCAGGGTAGTAGTTCCACACGTATTCCGCTATCTTGTCTGCCAATCGTTTCCTTCTTTCCAGACTCTGGGCCTTCTTATAATGCCAGCAGGCCCTGGTCCAGGCGGTTTCCCATTCCGACTTGGCAGGGTAAATTGTCCTTGAACGTATCACCCAATAATTCCCCAAATCCACATGCAAATAGGGATTATTCTCACCTGCAAAGTAAGCAGCCCTTTCCATGGATATATCTGCCGCGGGCAGCCATTTCTGGTGGTAATCCGGACCTTGCCACAGGTGGGCATATTCCCATCCCAGCCGGAGGTGATATTCTGCCTTAAAAGGATTCAACCGCACAGCTTCCTCCAGGGCCTTGATGATGCCCATCTGGCGTTTGCGTCGATCTTCATCATGCGCCTCCAGGGTTCCTGTTTCCTCGTTTCGAATCCTCATCGCTTCACGGGCAAACTTATACCAATATTCCGCATTCCATCCATCCCACTCAATGGCCTTTTTGATCTTTTCAAAAGGCGGGTTTTTGTCTCTATTCATGGTGGAATTGGTGACAGTATTGCAGTAGGCCTCAGCCATAAAATGCCGGATGGTCCAAAACCCATCATAGAAAATAAGTCCCAGAACCAAAAGCAAGACCAAAATTCCTTTATGTTTTAGAGGTATGATACGATAACGATAGAGTGTTTTATCTTGCCCATGATGCCTCTTCAGATAAAGAGCGCTATGACCGATGGCCATGATTGCCACAAGCATCAGGCAGTTGGCGGGGATATGAAGATTGAAATCAAAATAGGAGTGGATCACCATGGCAGTCATAGCAGCTAAAGGTGCAACCCCAAGGCAAATTGCAAACGGATCTGTTCTTTTTTTCCACAGTTTTATTGTCTGATATACGTAGTAAAATATTCCGAGCAATAAAAGACAAAAGCCTGTAATTCCTGCTTCAGCCAAAAATTGTATCCAGTCATTGTGGGCATGTCGTATAAAGACCTTTTTGTCTTCAGCAGCCTGATATTGGGGATAGGCATACTGGAAATTACCAACCCCGATACCTGTCAACCTGTAATCCTGAAACATATCCACGGTCTTTTGAGCTAATCTGGCCCTTTCCCTGAGACTAGTATCAAGGTGCTTAAATCGCCCGACAGGATAATCAACGCCAATATGAAGAGCATAGACCGCGGTGATCAGAAACAGGAAAAGGATGACAAATCCCTGCCGGCGATGTTTTTTTCTGAAGATAAAAAACAAACTCATGCACAACATGGCGCCCGCAGCAGAGATAATACCTGCCCTGGAAGCAGAGAAAACAAGCCCTACCCCCATGACGGCCCCTGAAAAGAGAATCAAGGTCCTTTTGTTAAATCTTTGCTCCCCTGATAAGAATCGTGAAGACCGTACCCTCAAGCTGCTCTTATGGTCCGAGATGGTCTTTCTTTTCTTGTCTCTACCTGAGAACGAGGCTGCATAGGCAGCGGCCAACAGCAGGCACATCTCCATCAATCCTGCAAAGTGATTTCGGTTAAGATAGGTCCCGGTCACATCATGCGCATAAGCCGACTTCTTGAACCACAAGATATGCCGGGATCCGGAATAGGTCTCTGCAAGACCATAAAGTGCCTCAAAGCAACCTGTTATCAATATCAAAAAGATTGTTACCTCAATTCTCTTCCGGGAATTCAGAACCTGGGTTAGACCAAGAAAAAAGAGCCCATAAACACTCCATCTGATGATAGACATCCGCACAGGGTAATAATAAGGTGAGAGGGCAAACCACCGCGTGATAGTGCTTTCCATGATTCGAGCACCTGATGCAGGTAATGATTTTTGTCTAACCACCATGGCCTCAGGCGATAAAAACTCTAAAAAGGAATCTGGTAGTGGGATGATCTGAAAAAAAAGAAAAATTAAGAGAATAAGAAAGGCAAAATTAAGACTGGTGTCCGGTAATTGAAATTGGTACACACCTGCTTTAGCTTCTTTTCTTATATTTTGTTTTACCAATAAAAGACTGCCTGTTAACACCCCCAGGCACATGATGGTGTATGCATAGGTGTGAACAGCACCAAAGAGGAGAGGGCTTAAAACCAGAATGATAAGATAGAGTGTGAAGGCAGCTTTGTCCAAATGTAATCTCCTCAATCGCTGAACCATCCCTTACTTTCCAGGCCCCGTGGATATCTCATATGGTTTGAACTTAGCCTATAGACCTTCGCCAAGACACAGCTCCGCCCCTTTGACTACATCGAATAGCAGCAGAATATATCCTGATAATGATTTGAATATGGGAACACTACACCGTGTCTTCCTGTCAGCAGGAATCATGCCATAATGCTACAGGCAGATAAGTCTCAATATTTCCAATTAATTACAGCTTCTTTGTTCAAATGTCTGAGTATGGAAACGCGGGCAAGTTTGATTTGGTAGTCTGCAAGGTGTCAGATTATTGACCGCCAAAAAAACTCAACTCGTGTCCGACAAAATCATCCTTGGAAGCATCGACCCTGTCGCTGTCGTCACTGTAATAGTTAAAGGTAGGCAAATAAGCGAAGAAGACGGAACTCCGGTCCGTCCAGGCCCTTGCAGTATGGTTACCGGATTCGCGCGAAAGCGGGAATGACGATTGGCTGCAAATGCCTGTCATTTCGACCGAAGGGCCCGCCCTGGCGCTACGCTCGAAATGACAAAATGGGGGGAGCGAACACTTACATCCAGTACCTATCACCCCAACTTATTGAGAAGTTAGTAAAAAAGCCCCTAAGTTGTTATTTTTACAATAATTGTGAGTCAAAAGTCGGGGAATTTCATCCGGGGCGTTGACATAGATGTGTTAATGGCGTTAATTAGTCGGCTAAGAGCACTACCTCTGGCAGGGTACCATAAGAAGGTTCTACCGTCATAGTAGTAATAGAAGGCGGTGGTAATTTGACTGAACTCATAAAATCGCTTCACGATTTCATATGAGGAGGGCATTATGAAAAGGTTGGACAAAAAGGTCGGTCTTATTGGTGCGGGAAATATGGGAGAGGCCATCATCAATGGTCTCATAAAATCGGGGCTGTGTATGTCCGCACAGATTTGGGCCTCTGATGTGCGAAGTGCGTGGCTGCGCCAACTGAAAGACACGTATAAAATCAATACCACTCAAGACAATATAGAGCTTTTTGACCAGGTCGATATTGTCATTCTGGCGGTCAAGCCCCAGCATATGGATGAGGTCCTGCAGGGTCTTGCCAGCACTTTTCCAGGCACGATAAAGGGGGTAAAGCTTATCATCTCCATTGCCGCCGGTTTTCCCATAAAAAGGATCGAAGGGCACCTATACACACCACTGGATGAGGATTCAAAGGGACTTCTTCCCGTTGTACGTGTCATGCCCAACACGCCAGCCCTGGTCCTGGCCGGTATGGCCGGCATGAGCGGCAACCGCTATGCAAAGGAGACCGATCTAAGCCAGGCCCGGACAATCCTGGAGGCCATTGGAAAGGTGATTGAATTTGAGGAGGAAGACCTGGATGCGGTGACTGCCCTCAGCGGTTCAGGACCCGCTTACATCTTCTACGTTGTAGAGTCGCTGGTGGAAGCCGGGGCCGGGCTTGGACTCAGACCCTCCCGTGCCCTCAAGCTAACTCTTGAGACCATCAAGGGATCGGTAAGGCTCTTAGAAGAGACCGGCGAGGCTGCAGCCTCGCTTCGAAAGAAGGTAACATCGAGAGGCGGAACCACTGAAGCAGCATTCAGGGTGCTCGAAAGCCACCGGGTGAAGGAGCATCTCATGGAGGCCGTTCGAGCTGCGGCCCAGCGGTCTGAGGAGTTGAGTGGATCAGGTTAGAAACTTGAACTTACACCATGCTGTGGAGACGCCTGCGGAGCCAAAGCCGATGAGGACATTGGTGTTATTCTTTAACTTCCCCTCTTTCACGGCGCAAGCCATGGCCAGTGGCACTGATGCAGAGACCGTATTTCCGAATCGCTTGTGAGTATTGTAACCTTTCTCTTCGCCAAGCTTGCACGATTGGATCACTCTTTCGCTCATAGCATCACTTGCGGCATGGCTGAAAACGATCTCGTGCTTGAAACTTTTCAGTACAGCGTCTTCTCGGTAATGCTTACACAACTTCGAAAAACAAAATCTAAAAATCTTTTCCCCGTAAGAGAAGAACCTGAGGGGTTTAATTTCCTTCCTTAGCTCGCCGTCGCTGTACTCGCTAAAATGCGGCAGTGGTATCTTGCACAGCGTATGCTGGTCTCCCCATGTCCTGAAGGAGGCGTAGTATTCGTCATCGTCCTGTGAATCGCTAACAATAGTGGCGGTTGCGGCCTCTCCGATCGTAAATGTAGGAAAATTGAATTCAATATCCTTGACCGACTTGAACTCAAAATCGGCATACTCCCGAAAGTTAAACTCACAGTTCAAAATCATTACGTTCTTGTACATCCCGGTCTTGATAAAAGAATGGGCTACATGAATCGCCCTGAGCCAGCTTGCACAGGCATCCAATATGTCAAAGCACGTGGCTTTGTTTAGCTTAAGTATTTTCTGAAAAACATTGGCAGTTGCCGGCTCAATATAGCCTCTCCCAACGCCCACATAGATCAACAGATCAATGTCCTTTGGAGACATGCTGGCTGACGCCAATGCCTTCTTGCCCGCTTCAATGCCAAACTGGATCGCCCGTTCGTTCTTGGCCCGGTGATACCGCACCTCTGTGACTGCCTTTTTGAACAGTTCGTCGAGCCTGAATGCAAGCAAATCCAATGCCTTCTGTGTCAAATAACGTGTACTCCTAAAAATGATCTCCTGAATAATTTCGGTATTGGTTACAAGCTTGGTGGGAACTGCATATTCGACTGCGCAAAATCTCATGGGACTTTCCTCTATCAGTAGGCGTTCACAGGTTCAGAGTTCACCGTTCAGAAGTCAGAGATCAGAAGTCAGAGATCAGAAGTCAGACCTCCGACCTCTGACCTTTATTCTTTTAACTGAACCTCTGAACCCGTGAACGGTTACGGTTCTGTCAAACAAGCACGCGCATGCTGATGTCCACGGCCCTTGCCGAGTGGGTCAGTGCGCCTATGGAAATGATGTCAACCCCGGTATTGGCGATCTCAGGCAAAGTGTCCAGAGTAACACCTCCCGAGACCTCGACCAGGGCCCTGCCGTCCACAAGTCGGACAGCTTCGTGTATATCGTTTAGGTCCATGTTGTCAAGCATAATGATATCCACGCCGTTTTCAAGAGCTTCTTTCACCTGGTTTATGTCTGATACTTCCACCTCTATTCGCAAGAGATGCGGTCGGTTGTTCCGAACCCCGGCCACCGCCTCGCTGATACCGCCGCACGCCACAATGTGGTTGTCTTTGATCAAGATGCCGTCATAAAGCCCAAAACGATGGTTGTAGGCCCCTCCGATCTTTACCGCATACTTTTCCAGCCTGCGCCACCCCGGGATGGTCTTACGGGTATCGGTCAGCCGCACGTTAGATCCTGCAACCCGATCCACGTATTGCCGGGTAAGGGTTGCAATCCCCGAGAGCCGCTGAACAAAATTAAGGGCTGTCCGTTCCCCCGTCAGCAAGGCCTGAAGTTTGCCGTACGCCGTCAGGATTTCATCCCCGCTTCCTGCCCGGTCACCATCCTGAAAGCTGGTCTCAAAACTCATGGCAGGGTCAAGAGTGGCAAAGACCTCCCGGGCCACCTGCAACCCAGCCAGGACCAGGGACTCTTTGGCAACAATCACTGCCCGTGCCGCGCGGTCTGGCTCGATCAGTGCCTCGGTCGTGACATCTCCGGGCCCAATGTCTTCTTCAAGGGCCAGTCGGATCAATTTTTCATTCTTGAACATGGTTTTCTCTATTCGTTATCCGTTATTCCTTATTCCTTATTCGGGTATGGTGAATAGTTGTTCGATTCACGATTCACACGGAGTGCCTAAAGTGATCTAAAGTGAACTAAAGTGCCTAAAGTTTAAGAAGGAATTCTGTCTGATTTCAATCCCTGAATCCCTGAATTCTCTTAACTTTAGCTCACTTTACCACAGATTCACGAATTGCCGGCCAGTTGGCTAACTTTCCCTAAATTTTCCTCGAGTCTGTTTCTCTTTTCCGCAAGTCCTTCCCCCTTTTCACGCACCTTTTCAACAACCTCTTGCGGAGCCTTCTGCAAGAAATCTTCGTTGCTCAGCTTTTTACCTATCCCATCGAGTTCCTTCGTAATTTTGGCAATCTCTTTGTTCAGACGCCCCTGCTCGAGTTCGAAGTCAATGACGCCCTTCAAGGAGACAAATATGGTGCAATTGCCAAAAACCGATGTTGCAGATGAAGCAGGCCGCTTACCCGGTGGCGTTACCTGCAAGCTCTTTAACCTGCACAGGTTGACAATCATATCTCTGTGTCGCTCAAGCAACTCTCGTTCCCCTTTGTCCGGGCTCTGAACCGCGGCCTCCGCAAATAAGGAAGGCAGCACGTTCATCTCGCCCCTGATATTGCGTATTCCGCTCACCACGCCTGTGAGCACCTCCATGGCCTCCTCAGCCTCACGGTCATCGCGCGCATCGGAGGTGGTCGGAAACTCCGCCTTCATGATGGAGCCTTCGGTGCCGGGGAGCTTATCCCAGATCTCCTCAGTAACAAACGGAATAAAGGGGTGAAGCAGACGCAGGGTTTCGTTTAGGGCCGACCAAAGGACAAATCGGGTCGTCACGTACCGGGGAGAACTCGTCTTTGTTGTCCCATCAGACAAAGTAACAGTCCCGTAAAGAAGAGGCTTGATTATTTCAAGGTACCAATCACAGAGCTCATGCCACACAAACTGGTAAAGGGCACTTGCGGCCTCGTTAAATCTGTACTCGTCAAGGCTCTTTGTCACAGTCTCCACCACCCCGTTAAGCCGGCTTAGAATCCACCTGTCTGCCAGTGAAAGGTCTTGGGCATCCTGCCCGGACTCATCAGGCTCAAAATCTGACAAGTGCATGAGGGAAAAACGTGAAGCGTTCCAGAGTGTGTTGATGAAGTGACGGGAACCTTGTATGCGATTTTCGGACAGCTTTATGTCCCGTCCCTGGGCCGCGAAGGCAGCTAAGGTGAACCTGAAGGCATCTGTGCCAAACTCGTCAATC
>DAOVEU010000227.1:0-4335 GCA_030668805.1 Desulfobacterales bacterium | reverse complement strand
GGGGTGGTACCATCCTGGGGCCTTCCCAGTCCGGGCACATCGCAGCAGTAGGCTACGAGATGTATCTGGATCTCATGGAGCGCACCATGAGCGAACAAAAAGGGGAACCTGTTGAACCAGATGTGGAACCAGAGATCAAAGTGAACCGGTCAGCCTACATCCCTGAAACCTACATAACTGATATTGACCAGAGGCTGGTGTCATATAAACGCCTGGCCAGAATGGCCGAGCCATCTGAAGTTGTGGGGTTTCATGAAGAACTCAGGGATCGCTTCGGCCCTCTTCCTGAACCGGCAGGGGTTCTCATGGACAAGATCATGCTGAAGGTGATATGTAAAAAGATAGGCATCCAGCGCCTGGACTTAGCCGATCAGGGGCTTGTGCTCTCCTTTTTCCAGGATTGCCCCTTGAGACCAGAGAAAATAACCTGTCTTATCGAAAGAGACCCGGAGCGATTCCGGCTAACACCGGATGGCGTGCTCAGGGTATCAATGCCATCTGGTCAGTCTGCAGACCCTCTGGAAGCCACCAAAAAGATCTTGCAAGATCTGGTTTGACATGATAGCCGGTTTGCGCCAACCTGCCCCACAGCCTTTTAGTCCGTTAGTTGTGAAGTTCAAAACAGCGCGCACGGGCGGGATTAACCCGCCCCTACGTAGGGTCGGCTTTATGCCGACCGCAATTTAGCGCGCACGGGCGGGATTAACCCGCCCTTACGTAGGGTCGGCTTTATGCCGACCGCAATTTAGAAATTCGGTCATTGTTTCGAATTTGCGGCTTACGCCTTGAGAACAGTACGATATTCGAATTTCGTGTTTTACGATTTATCTTAGGTTAGGAATTGAAAGATGAGAAGTTGTGAGAAGATAGCCATTGGACTCGTTATTCTATACCTGATTTCAGGATGCTCAAACAAAAGTGATACGTCGGCTCAAGATCAGGTGGTGGTCCGTGTGGATGACAGTGTACTCACCCTGGCCGAATTCAATGAATACTTTGAGCCGATCAAAATGAGCTGTGAGGACAGACAAACTGAAGACACTGTTACCATACGGCAAGCTCGTCTTCGTTTCCTTTTGCAACTCGTTGAGGAGATGATCATTCTAAGACGGGCCGATGAGCTCCATTTACACATCTCGCTCCAGGAGTTGGATGAGGCTGTGCGCGATTTTCAAAAGGACCATTCTGAAGCAGGCTTTGAATATCTGTTTCTCAAGCAGGCGATTTCCTTTGAAGCGTGGAAAGAAAGGCTCAAGAGGCGGCTCCTGGTGGAAAAGGTAATCCGCAAAGAGCTTTTCAAGGAAGTTTCAGTTACACCGCAAGAAATAAAGGATTATTATGACAAACACTGGAAAGAATGGAGTCATGGGGAAGAGATACGAGCGCGTCACATCTTGCTCCCGAGTAAGGATGAGGCAAAGAACATCTTAAAGCGGTTTCAAGATGGTGACGACTTTGCCACTCTGGCCCGCCTTCATTCTGTTGCGCCGGAGGCCCAAAACGGTGGAGATATGGGATATGTGGTCCGGGGCCAACTTCCGGGGTGCCTTGAGAAACCCCTTTTTGATCTGGAACCGGGGGCTGTGAGTCCTGTGGTTAAGACACCCTACGGGTTTCATATCTTCCAGGCCATCGAAAAAAGAGAGACGGGTAAGCCGGACATCGAAGAGTGCATTGAAAAAATAAGGCAGGGCATTCAAGAGGAACGGTTAGAGGCCGCGTATGGATCGTGGTTGGCCAAGCTCCGATCACGGTATCGCATCGAGATCAACAAGGAAATAATTTGACGTCTCGGAAATTCTATCCGCCTTTTTTGAGCGGCGTAGCTGCGTTATATAAAATCGCATGGCGATTTTATAAGTTCATGAAGACGCGATCGATTCCAATAAAGCTTTTCAATTTCTTGATTATCCTGTGCTGCCTGGTCTCAGGAGCTGTGGCAGGTTACGCCGAACTGGCAGATCGCATTGTGGCCATAGTCAACGATGATGTCATCACCCTTTCAGAACTAGATGAAGCCCTTGAACCTTATGTCCGGCAAGTCCGTGAGGCACACTATCCCCCGGGGGCGGGGCGTGAGATGTTGTTCAAGCTTCGTCAGGACATCTTGAACAAGATGATCGATGAAAAGCTGACCTATCAGGAGACCGAAAGATTGCATGTCTCGGTTGATGACAGGGATGTGGATCAGCACATAGAACAGATAAAGAGTGAACACTTCCTAACAGAAGAAGAACTCAGGAAATCCCTTGCGGCCGAAGGCTATACGCTCGAAGAATATCGCGAGCGGATCAAGGAGCAGATGCTTCAGGTCAAGCTTATCAATATCGAGGTCAAATCTAAGATTGCAGTCACTGAAAAAGACATTAGAGACTATTATGAAGAGCACAGGAAAGACTATCAGGGAACACAGAGATACCACCTCCGCACGATCCTGATAAGGATACCGCCCTCGGCTGATGCTGATCAAAAAAAGGCAGCACTTGAAGAGATCGAATCAATTGTAAAAGACTTCAAGTCCGGGGCAGCTTTTGATGAACTCGCCAAGCAGTATTCACAGGACGGCACTGCCGTGGCAGGAGGAGACCTTGGTCTATTTACCCTGGATGAGCTTTCGGCCGAATTTCAGGAAACGGTCCGCTCGATGGCGGAAGGTCAAATCAGCCCGGTTTTACAAACACCAAAGGGGTATCAAATTCTTATGCTTCAAGAGATAAAGAAGATACCAGGGAAAACCTTGAAGGAGGCCAGAATAGAAATCCATGAAAGGCTTTACCGGGACCTGGTAGAAGAAAAATACAAGGTCTGGCTAAAAGCGCTCAGGGATAGATCCTATGTGAAAATTATTCAGTGACGGCTTCGTAAAAAGTCCATCTGCGGCGTTGTGCTTCGTCCCCGCCCTGTTAAATGAAGGCACCCATCTCAAAAGGTGTTGGATGGCAAGGTCTCTTGGAAACACTCACAACAAATGGGACAACTATTTAACAGGGTAAATCATTGCGACGTACCATAAGTACGCCTCATTCCTCAAGATTCGCACGCCTTGCATATGAACTTTTTACTTTGCCGTCGATACCATGACTTTTTACGAAGTCATTATTCAATAGTGATTTGTCATTTGCAATCCGAAATCCGCAATCCGAAATTGTATATCATGGCAACAGTTACGATCAATACCATAGAAAAGCACGACAGCCAGAGTGTCACCATATGCGGGTGGCTAACACACAAACGCTCCAGTGGTCGTATACATTTTCTGGTGCTCAGGGATGGCACAGGCACTATACAGGCCACCCTGATTAAGGGTGAGACGAGCAAGCAAGCATTAGACCTGTACCTTGAACTGACCCAGGAATCTTCGATAGCTGTCACTGGAACGGTTCACAGGGACAAGCGAGCTCCGGGAGGCTACGAGATCCTGGTATCGGGTATTGAAGTGCTTCAGATTGCCGAAACCTATCCTATTGCGCCAAAAGAGCACGGTGTGGGGTTCTTGATGGATCACCGTCACCTGTGGCTTCGGTCTTCTCGGCAGCAAGCTATCTTGCGTGTTCGCCACGCCGTGGTCAATGCAGCACGCAAGTTTTTCGACGATCAGGGGTTCACGCTGCTCGATGCCCCAATCCTTACGCCCTCATCCTGCGAGGGTACCACGACGCTTTTTGAAACAGATTACTTTGGAGACAGAAAGGCATTTTTGTCTCAGAGCGGGCAGCTTTACATGGAGGCCGGCGCTATGGCCTTTGGCAAGGTTTATTGCTATGGTCCTACATTTCGGGCTGAAAAGTCAAAAACCCGGCGTCATCTTACCGAGTTCTGGATGATAGAACCTGAAATTGCATTTGCTGATCTTGAGACCATTATGAAGCTGGCCGAGGCATTGATTGTGGCTATTGTGGAAGAGGTCCTCGAAACCCGTCAGCAAGAGCTTGAGCTGATAGGGCGGGATATCACAAGACTTGAGAAGATTCAGCTTCCCTTCTATGTCATCAGTTATGATGAAGCCGTGCAGATCTTGAAGGATGCTGGGGAATCCCTCCCGTGGGGGGAGGATCTTGGAGGCAGCCATGAGACCATTGTCTCAAATCATTTTGACAAACCTGTGCTGATTCACAGGTATCCGGCACAGACCAAGGCATTTTATATGAAAAACGATCCTTACCGCCCAGAAGTCGCGCTCTGCGTAGATATGCTTGCCCCCGAGGGCTACGGAGAGATCATCGGGGGTGGCCAGCGCGAGGACGATGCGGATATCTTGAAGGAGAAAATCGAGAAGGCCGAGCTCCCGGCTGAAAACTTCGATTGGTATTTGGACCTGCGACGTTACGGAAGTGT
>DAOVEU010000168.1:0-5281 GCA_030668805.1 Desulfobacterales bacterium | reverse complement strand
CTCTTGCGGGTGGCCAGATGCTCCTCCACGATGCCGGTGGGGTAGAAGATGGGCATCTCCCAGCCGCAGAATTCCACTATCTTGGCACCCAGGGCCACGTGCCGATCGTATAAAACGGTTCGTTCAAGTTCGCTCATCAATGATGTCCTTTCTTTCCAAGTACAGGACATTTTTTTGACAGGATTAACCTGTCTATCCCGTCTAATTTTTTTGTCCTGTAGTTAGCCTTTTTTATCACCAGGGTTGAGCGGTTCAAGGTTCAAGGTTCACGGTTGAAGCGCCCCTGGCCCAGACCGGGACTACATGGGCACCAAAATCATCTTGGGATGTCGCGCCAGGGCAGGCCTAACTGGCTGTTAGCAAAAGGATGACGCGTCAATAAAGAAAGTTCACCGTTCAAAGTTCATAGGTTCAAAGTCCGCCCTGGCGCGACACGCTCGTGAGGGACTATCACGCTCACCAACCAGGTCTGGGCCAGGGGTTGTCAACCCTGAACCCTGAACCGTGAACCGTGAACCCTGAACCCTTGTAAAGTAGACTATAACCTTTGAACCCCTGGCCCAGACCTGGATTACTGGCTTGGTAGCTTAGACTAAGCTGAAGCGCCAGGGCGGGCCTGAACGTGGAACCGATCACTTTAGGTATAAGTCGATAGTATGGAACAGATCACAGGGAAACAGGTATGGAATTTACCCGGAAGGATATGACATGAGACGATTTCACTCCTATGGACCGGTAAATAGTAAGGTTCATTTCTGTGTAGAGAGAAACGAGCTTGTGGAACAATGTATGAATCAACTCCTTGGTGAAGCCGAAGAAGGCGGCCACTATTTTACTATCTGGGCACCAAGGCAGACGGGCAAGACCTGGCTCATGCGTCAGGTAAGGAAAAGGATTGAGGAAGAATACAAAGGTCGATTTGTCCTTGGGGCTATGTCGATGCAGGGGTGGTGCTCAAGGATGACGATCCTGATGAAGCCTTTCTGAGAAAAATCCCGTTACTCTTTCGCGAGAGTTTCCGGCTGGATGATGTGGGCATCCCGGAGGACTGGGAGCACTGGAAGCTTCTTTTTGAAAAGGAGATGGGTCTGTTTGACTCTCCTGTCATCCTTTTCATTGACGAATTCGACAGCCTGCCGCCACATGTTATCGATCGCCTGGTGACGCTTTTTCGGGACATGTATCTGAAGCGTGAAACCTATCTTTTGCACGGTCTTGCCCTGATCGGCGTGCGCGCTGTGCTCGGGGTTGAAAGCGACAGGGGTTCTCCTTTTAATATCCAGAGGTCGCTCCATGTTCCCAATCTAACGCGCGAGGAGGTAAGAGAGCTTTTCCGGCAGTATCAGAAGGAAACCGGGCAGGTAGTTGAGGTCCATGTGGTGGAGGATGTCTATACGGTCACCAGAGGTCAGCCAGGGCTTGTGTCCTGGTTCGGTGAGCTGCTCACCGAAAAGTTCAACCCAGGAAAAGAGAAACCGATCGACGTTTCTGTATGGGACCGAGTGTACCGGCGGGCGTGCACCACAGAGTGGAACAATACGGTGCTCAATCTTATCAAGAAGGCCAGAGGGCCGTATCGACATCATGTGCTGGAGCTGTTTGGCCGCTCAGACCTCTCTTTCACACTCCGTGCAGACTGGTGCAATTATCTGTATCTTAATGGAATCATAGATTTTGAAACCGGGATGGAAAGATCAGGGACGGAGATTGACATTTGCCGTTTTTCCTGTCCCTTTGTCCAGCAGTGCATTTATGACGCCCTCGCCTACGATCTGGTGGGAGACCGGACCCCCATCCTTGCCCTGGAGCCCCTGGATGATCTTTGTGATGTCTTCGACGGGCCGGAGCTGGACCTCCCCGCCCTGCTTCGGCGGTACAAGGACTATCTTGTGCGACTAAAGGCCAAAGGACTCAATCCCTGGAAGGATCAGCCCAGACGAGCGGATTTGCATCTCAGCCCTGCCCGCCATCGCTCTCGCGTGCCCGCTCGTCCGCCTACGACCGAGTGGCAGCCAAGCTCAGGCGAGGCAGGCGGGGAGGCCGTGGGGCATTTTCATCTTTATGCATGGTTGCAGTCGGCTGTGGGGAGACGGTGCACAGTGAGCCCGGAGTTTCCCACAGGAAACGGCAAGGTGGACCTGCACCTCAGATCCGGAGAAAACCAGGGGATCATTGAAGTAAAAAGCTTTGTGGATGCTTCTGAGGCAAAACGTGCCCGTGGCCAGGCTGCCGATTACGCAAGGAGCCTGGGTCTTGATGGCGTAACTCTTGCCCTGTTTGTGCCTGTGGAGGATGAAGATGTTATAGAAAAGCTTTCCGGGGGGCAGCTGATCGATGGTGTCAGGGTGACGGTGGTAGCGATTGCGTGGACATGATTGCCAGAAAACTCCTCAGAAAAGATACCCCATTTTTCCTCAAATTTCTTAGCAGTCTTTTTTTGACAGGATTAACAGGACTTACAGGATTTCTTCATATTGCTCATATCCTGACCGTAAATAAGGCTTGACAAATCCTAATTGAACGTCTCGGAATTTCTACAACCAGTTGTAATCATTCGTCTTTCAGTGGCACTTTTCTGGGCCATCAATATGGAATGATGGAATAGTGGAATGATGGGCATAACGGACATTGATGTACTTAAGTTTCTTCTGGAAAAACATCAACTTACTCCGTCCGATATGCCTGAGATCGGCAACCAAGATGTCTTGTCTGAATTGCTTGCTGGCAAGCGCGAATTGAGTGTGGATCATATTCGGGCTTTATCCAAGCGTTTTGGCCTATCACCAGCAACATTTTTTTGATCTGGGATCAAGCTCAAACACCTTTAAATCTCAATTGACAAACGGGTTCGGTACGATATAGTAGGTATACGCTTGGCGAAGGAGAGGCTTATGGCAGAAACGTTGGAAGGAATCAGCAGCAAGGTCTACCGGGCCATTGTAACTGTTGTTGATGACCGGATGCTGGAAATCAAGGTTACTCGCCAGAATTTCGACGAGCTCAAAGGAGTGGTCAGGGAACTCGCTGAAGCGCAAAAACGCACTGAAACTGAAGTAAGGGAGCTTGCCAAAGACATACGCGGCCTGACACGGAGTCACAAGGACCTTCAGCGACAGGTTGGAGGGATTTCTAACACCATTGGTTATGAACTGGAAGATAAGTCCTACCCTATTCTTCCTGCCCTGTTGAAGCGTGATTTTGGGGCTGAAGTCGGCAGGCTCTACCGGCGTTTTCTCCTCTATCCGGATGGCAGGGATGACGAGATCAATATTTATGGTGAAGGCAAGCGCAATGGTCAGAAGGTCTACGTGATCGGCGAAGCCAAAGCCCAGTTAGGCCGGCGGGATGTGGACCGTTTCGTTCGCATGTTGAAAAGGGTCCAGGCGTTCTTGGACGCCGAGTTGATTCCTCTGGTGCTGACATACGCGGTTCATCCCAAGGTGGAGGAGTATGCTGCAACCAAGGGTTTGAAGATTTACTGGTCCTACGATCTGCAGCAGCCAGCCATATAGCCCAAAACGGGTTCTACCCATTCTACCATTCCATCATCCCATGTGAATGGCATAAGATATGCATCTTAAATCCAAAATCCAAAATACGCAATCCAAAATCCAAAATACTGTGGCATGTATCTCTCTCACTACAATCTGGTCGAAAAGCCATTTCAGATAACCACAGATCCAAAGTTCCTGTGGCCTGGCGAAAAATATCAAGAGGCCCTGGCTATGTTGAAGTATGCCGTGCTTCATAGTAAAGGCTTCGTCTTGCTTACCGGTGATGTGGGTACAGGCAAAACCACACTGATCAATACCCTGCAAAGGGGTCTTGACAGCAGTATCATTGTTGCAACCGTTGTGGACCCGAATTTGGAGATACTGGAATTTTTTAGTTTTCTTCAAACGGCCTTTGAAATTGGAGCCAAGTTTACAAAAAAGGTCGATTTTCTTACAAATTTTAGGGAGTTTTTGAATAATGCTTACGAAAATAACAAAAAGGTATTGCTAATCATTGATGAGGCTCAGAAGCTTTCAATAGAACTCCTTGAAGAAATCCGGGTGCTGTCTAACATAGAAAAGGGCAATACAAAGCTCTTAAACATATTCTTTGTAGGACAGAATGAATTTGCAAAAACATTAACGGAAAAAGAGTCCAGGGCCCTCAGGCAGAGGATTACGATAACACACCAGATCAAACCATTAACAGAGAGCGAGACAGCGGAATATATCAAATACCGATTGAAGGTTGCCGGCACAGAGGAAGAAATCTTCACGAAAAAGGCGATTCATGGAATATACGCTTTTTCTCGCGGCTACCCGCGTCTCATCAATATCATCTGCGATCATGTGCTGTTGACCGGCTATGTGAGAGGCCTAAAAACGATTAACCCCGCAATCATAAAGGAGTGTGCAAAAGAGCTCACCATCCCGGGTGAAACCAGGCCAAACCACCTTCAAGCGCGGGCCCTCAGGGGCAAACATGAAAGGAAACCCCTCCGAAGGGTAGCCCTTTACGCCTGTTTGCTGCTAATGATTGCGTTTTGCGGATACCTCTTTAATGCCCCGGGGTTCAAGGATAAAATCGCCACGCGATTTTATGCGACGCGGCCACGCCCCTCAAAGGAGGCACATCAAGAAGGCGTCCCACAAAGATACCGGGCCAATTTGGCTATGTTGGAAAGAGGCCGTGGCGATGCGATTGACCCAGAAGAAGAGATGATTAATTCAGGGGAGGGTGTGAGTGGGGGAGATGAGAAGCTGATTATTCCCTTTCGCTATAACACCAGCGAGCTCCGGGAGAAGGCATTCGATACCATTGACAGGCTTGCTGCTGTCATGATCAAAAACCCTGACATGGAGATCGTTGTGAAGGGTTACACCGATGCGATAGGCTCACCCCCTTACAACAAAAATCTTTCTGAATTGAGGGCGAACAGCGTGAAAAAATACCTTGTGGCAAAGGGAATCAGTCCGTTGAGAATTCAGGCGGTTGGCATGGGAGAGGAAAACCCACTCAAGCCGAATACGACCCCAGCAGGCCGTTGGGAGAATCGGCGGGTTGAGATTGAACTGCAACCATAGCTCTGAACGATGAAATTCGTGTCTTTTTCTGACAGAAAAATTATAAAAACAATGGCATCCTTCATTTTCCCGTTTACACTTTTCAAGAATGCGGGCGCCAAGAGATAAATTCTTTTGTTCGTACTTTTTGGTGTCAGGTGTCAGGTGTCAGGTGTCAGGTGTCAGGTGTCAGGTGTCAGGTGTCAGGTGTCAGGTGTCAGGTG
>DAOVEU010000403.1:0-2646 GCA_030668805.1 Desulfobacterales bacterium | reverse complement strand
GTCGATGCCAATGTAGGTCTGATACGATTGTATTCGTTAGGTAAGAAGTCTGCCCACAAAAAATGGCTCAAGAAGGCCAAAGGGGCCTATGAAGACGCTATCGACCTTCAGCCTGAGTCCTCTGCTGCTCACTACTATATGGGCGAGGCCTACAAGGGGGCTTTGAACTTCGAGAAGGCAAGCCAGCTTTTCAAGAAGGTGTTGGACATCAACAAGACCTACGTAGTTGAGGCAAACGATGCATGGAAGCTGATCCAGAAGATACAAAGAGCAGCACCCGGCACCATGATCGGCAAAAAGATCGCCCTCGTGGATCAGATCACCCGTGCTGACATTGCAGCCCTTTTTATCCAAGAACTCAAGATAGATGAGCTCTTCGCAAAAAGAACCAGGAAAGAATTTGACACGAAGTTCAAGAGCCCGGAGAAGGAGTTTGTGACCGAACAATTGGTCAAGACGCAGGCAGCAGTCGATATTGGAGACCACGTGCTGAGGACGGATATCGAGGCTGTAATGGAGCACGGCATCAAAGGCATAGAGCCATATCCGGATCACACCTTCAAGCCTGACCAAAAGATTGGACGGGCCGAGTATGCCATAATGATCGAAGACATCCTGATCAAGGCAACAGGGGATGAGGAACTCGCCACCAAGTTTATCGGCGGGTCGTCCCCTTTTCCGGATTTAAGGAGTGACCTTCCGTACTATAATGCTGTGATGGTCTGCATAACACGAGACATTATGGAAACCAGGGATATGACCACGGGCGAGTTCGATCCGATGGGGTCGGTTTCAGGGACAGATGCCTTGCTAATAATACGCAGGTTACAGTCTGTGATCAAGCCGTAAATTGCTGATCGCAAAGCGCATAGGGCATAGGGCACAGTGCGACTTTCGGCTGCAACCAAGGTAGAACTCTCTATAATTGGTTTTGTTATGACTCAGGACGGGTGCCATGGACAAACTTGTTTGTCCGTGCCTGTTTTCGACTCGACAAGGGGAACTGCCGGTAACAGAAAAACTTGAAAAACGGACAAGACCGGAATCATTGAAGTACTGAACCGTTTTTCTTCTTTGTTACTTCATATCGCCACCTTCCACACGGACAAACAAGTTTGTCCATGGCACCCTAGGTATTGAGAATAGGGTATAGTTTAACCAAATCGGAAATCTACTTATAATCCATGGTTTATCCTTTACCAGAGGTAGTGGTTTAAGCCGATTAATAAACGCCATGCGCCACGCACCATGCTCTATTGAATAGCAGATGACAGTCTTTAGAAAACCTATTGTCTTGATTTTACTTCTCCTCGGGTGTGCCAGCGGATTCGACAACTCGGCATGGGCTCAGGAGACCCTCCTGCCTGGAGAGCCTATCCTCCCAGGTGGCGCCATCTCTCCGAGCCAGATACCGACCCAGAGGGGCTCTGCCCCGGCGGGAGTGGCCTCTGGCCCAGGAGGGGAATCCTCTGGGACTGCGACCATAGACCTCATTGGCAGGGGCACGATTTATCGTGATAATGTGGCCGGGGCTAGAGACAAGGCAATAGAAGACGCCTTGCAGGGCGTGGTTGAACGGGCGGTCGGCCTTCTGATTTCCCCAGCATCGGTAGTGCAAGACTTCCAGCTCTTGAGTGATCGGGTCTATGATCAGACCAAGGCGTTCATTCATGACTACAGGGTCCTGACTGAGTCAAAGTCTGGCCCATATTATCGTGTGGTGGTGCAAGCCACCGTATCTATGAGTTCTATTCAAGATAAACTTCAGAGTATCGGCATCCTTCTAACTCGTAAGGGGATGCCGACGATCATGTTCTTTTTGTCCGAGCAGAATATTGGCGAGCCTTCACCTCGGTATTGGTGGGGACAAAGCCCCCCTGGTACTCATCCGTCCGTCACCGAAAAAGCGCTTTCAGAGTACATGCATGAAAAGGGTTTTGTCATTGTGGACCGGGCAGCGCTAAACCGGGACATTCAGCTCGGACCAGAATCTATAGGTCCTGAGTTGAGCGATGATACCGCAGTAGAACTGGGGAAGGAGTTTGGTGCTGATCTCGTTATAGTTGGCAAGGCTGTGGCCCGCTATAGTGGGAACGTCTTGGATAAAAACATGAGGTCCATTCAGGCTGGAGTGTCTGCACGTGCTATCAGGACAGACAGCGGGATGGCCATTGCTTCGTCCCAAGGAACCAGGGCAACCGTTCATTCGGATGACAAAGTTGGAGGCACGGAAGCCCTCATCCTTTCCGCTTCAGTGGTGGCTCGGGACCTCGTGAGGCAAATCGCGACCAGGTGGCGCAAGGAAGCGAGGCAGCCTGTTCTGGTGGAATTGATCGTAAAGGGTATTGGAGAGTATGCCGATTTTGTCAGGTTCAGAACGCATCTTAGGAACGATGTTCGTGGTGTCAGGAACGTATATTTGCGCAGCATCAGGGCTGGTGAGGCGATGATGGATGTTGATGTTATGGGAAATGCCAAGATTCTGGCAGATGAGTTGATGTTGCAGCGCTTTGAAAACCTTGCAGTAAACATTTTTGAGATTTCCGAAAAAGGGGTAAAGCTTGAGCTGATACCCACGGCAATTGACGATTGATCCATTGAAAGTGAGCTAAAGTGCCTAAAATGCCTAAAGTGAGCTAAAGTTAA
>DAOVEU010000085.1:0-7096 GCA_030668805.1 Desulfobacterales bacterium | reverse complement strand
ATCCGAACAGGAGGGCATTATCGAACCACTGGGCAGGGTAGTGGTCATCCAGGTGAAAGACAACGGCCCGGGGGTTCCTGAAACTATCCAGGACACGTTGTTTGAGCCATTTTTCAGCACCAAAGAGGAAGGCACGGGGCTCGGCCTCAGCATCGCCGCACGAATCGTCGAAGACCACGGTGGCTGGCTGAATCTCAGATCAGATAGAGGCAAGGGAGCAACCTTCACCATTACCCTTCCGTGCAAGGAGGAACAGAGTTGGGTGAGATCCTGATCGTTGATGACGATGCCCAGTTGCGGCAAAGCTTCGACAAACTCTTGACCGAAGAAGGCCACACCGTACGCACCGCACCCAAAGGCGAGACGGCCATTGCCATGATTCGTGAATGCGTGCCCGACATGGTCGTCATGGATGTGCGTTTGCCCGGAATGAGTGGACTTGAGACCTTTCGGAAAATACGCAAAATAGAGCCCAGGCTTCCGGTGATAGTGATGACGGCCTTTGGCACTACTGAGACTGCCATCCAGGCCACCAAGTTGGGTGCCTTCGAGTATGTGCTAAAGCCATTCGAGATCCCCGACATCTTGACCTTGATTGACCAGGCCCTCGAAGCGGGTCGATTCATGCGCGCAAGGGTGGAGATAGACGCAGTCCCGGAGGCGGGCTCTGCCGAAGCAATAATTGGTCGAAGTAAGGCCATGCAGGAAGTCTACAAGGCCATTGGCCGGGTAGCTCCTACTGACGCCACGGTACTTATCCGTGGCGAGTCTGGCACCGGCAAGGAGCTGGTGGCTCGTGCAATATATCAGCACAGTCTCCGGGGAGATAAACCTTTTCTTGTGATCAACTGCGTGGCCATTCCCGAAACCCTGCTGGAAAGTGAGTTGTTCGGATATGAAAAAGGGTCCTTCACCGGTGCGGTGAGCCGCCGTGTGGGGAAGATCCAGCAAGCCCACAGCGGGACGGTGTTCCTTGATGAAATCGGCGACATGCCCTTCAGCATCCAGGCCAAGATCCTGCGCCTGCTCCAGGAAAAGAGTATAGAACGCCTCGGCGGCCGCGAGCCCATCCCGGTGGACGTACGAATGATTGCGGCCACCAACCGGGACCTGGAAGCGGCCTTAACTGAGGGCCGGTTTCGGGAGGATCTCTATTATCGCCTCAAGGTGGTCACCCTCCGGCTTCCTCCGCTGCGCGATCGGTTCGACGATATCCCTCTTCTTGCCGATTACTTCCTTGCCCGCTTCTCAAAAGAGATGAACGCTGACAATCCGGGAATAACTAAGAAGGCCACGACCTTTCTTAGAGGTCATCATTGGCCGGGTAATGTCCGCGAACTGTCCAATACAATCCAAAAGGCATTGATCTTCAACCGAGGCGGCCCCATCAGTCTGGAGGATATGGCCCAGGCCATGGGGCGCGAGCGTGTCTCAGTGGGGGCAGACAGCAGCGCGAATGAGGCGATCCGTCAATGGGTTCGCGAAACACTCACCTCCGGCACTGCAAAGAATACGTTTAACTCCCTGATGGACCACTTAGCCGCAGTGCTAATCACTGAAGCCCTGGAGCTCACTTCCGGCAACCGCACCCGTGCAGCCGAACTATTAGGAGTTTCCCGGCCCACCCTCCTGTCCAAAATCGAAAAATATCGCCTTAGGATAGAAACTTCGGTTAAAGGAGACTCGCCTTGATATTTGTGGCCATTTAGGATAATCCGTGAAGGGCTTTGTCTTTGGTCACGAACGAGTGGAATATTGTAATAGTGGAAGAGCTTATTTTCGTCCTCATTGTTTTACCATTTCTGGCGGCTATATGCTCTTATTTGATACGATCCGGTGCGGTTCGGTCTTTTATCGTCCTGGCCACAGGCTCCCTTATGGCCGCAAGCGCATTGTTGCTTATCCCCCGTGTCCCTTTCGCCTTTTCGCCAAAAGCCCTTTTTGGCGTGGGTGTGCATGACATCATCCTGGCCGCGGATTTCTTCCTGCTGTTTCTTATCTTGTATTTCGGGTTCAAGCACCACAGCCTTGTGATAAAAATCCTGGCCCTTTTCCAGATCGTACTCATGGCCTATCTCGAGTTTTTCCTGATCAGAGATGACGCTGCTTTCCTGACCATTTATTGCGACAATCTCACACTCATTATGGTCCTGATCATTTCCATCGTGGGCTCTATCATCTGCGTTCAGGCCATCCCGTACATGAAAAACCACGAGGAGCACCTGGATCTGAAAAAGTCCCGGCAGCACCGGTTTTTCTTCGTTATGATACTCTTTTTGGGCGCCATGAACGGCCTGGTTCTATCCAACGACATGGTGTTTTTCTATTTTTTCTTCGAGGTAACCACCCTCTGCTCGTTCTTACTCATCGCTCACGACGGGACCGAGACCGCCATAAAAAATGCGGTGCGGGCTTTGTGGATGAACAGCCTTGGGGGTGCGGCCTTCATCGTGGCTCTGGTCTTGATCTACAAAGAAATGGGCGCCCTGGACATGCAGCGAATTGTTCACACCAGTCCGGCGGCCGGACTCTGTCTTCTGGCGCTCGCGCTCCTTTGCTTTGCGGCCTTCACCAAGGCTGCCCAGTTTCCTTTCCAGGGCTGGCTGTTGGGTGCTATGGTCGCTCCGACGCCTGTCTCGGCCCTTCTGCACTCGAGCACCATGGTCAAGGTCGGCGTATATCTGGTTCTTCGGCTCGCCCCGGCTATGAACGGAACCTTTTTGAGCCAGTGCGTAGCCCTGTTCGGCGGGTTTACCTTTCTGGCCGCAGCCGCGCTGGCAGTCGGGCAGAGCAACGGCAAGAAGGTTCTGGCCTATTCCACCATCAGCAACTTAGGTCTAATCTTCGCCTGCGCGGGACTGAACACCCCTGAAGCTGTCACTGCCGCGATTTTGCTTATCATCTTCCACGCCGTGATCAAGGCGCTTCTCTTTCTCTGTGTGGGAACCATAGAGCAACATATTGAAAGCCGCGATATCGAGGATATGCGCGGCCTGTACGCCCAGATGCCCCTGACGGCCCTGATCACCGTCATGGGCGTCATTATGATGATCATGCCACCCTTCGGTATACTCTTGGGCAAATGGATGGCCATGGAGGCGGCCGCCAGGAACCTCTATGTTATCATCATGCTCGCCGTGGGCAGTGCCCTGCCAGTCATGTACTGGGCCCGGTGGGCCGGTACCCTGATGAGCGACCCGTTCGCGGGGAGGTTCAGGCCGGAAAGACAACCGTTGCTGACCTGGGGTGCCCTGGCCTCGCTCTGCGCGGCTGGGGGAATCCTGAGCATTGCCTCGCCGTGGCTCTACTCGCGGATGATCATCCCTGCCTTGAACGGAAACTACGTTCCGCCTTACACGGTGCATGTCGGGATTCTGGAGAATTCCTTTGGGGTGTTCCCGGTTTTGCCGCTCTGTCTGGTCGCGGCTCTCGGGTTTGTCATCTCTATCTGGGCGGTGAGAAGGGCGGCGAGAGCACGCATCATCGCACCCTACTTGAGCGGCTTGCAGACAGCCGAACCTGGCGTCTTCAGGGGACCTATGAACCGGCTCGTGAAAGCTGAAGCCAGAAACTACTATCTCTCGTCTATATTTGGTGAGGAAAGGCTGACTACCTGGATCAACCTCGGCGCGGCAGTGCTGCTAACCCTCCTGGTGGGAGGAGCGTTATGATCAACACCTGCGCTCTCATCCTCGCCGGCCTTGTCGCCGCCCCCTTAGTCGGGGGTCTTGTAAACGGCCTGGACAGGATTCTCACCGCCCGCTTTCAGGCCCGCGTGGGCCCGCCCGTTGTGCAACCGTTTTATGATGTGGTCAAGCTCCTGGGTAAGGAAAAGACGGTCGTCAACGTCTGGCAGGCGTTTTGCGCATACTGCTACCTGGCGGCAACCGCCATCTCGGTGGTTCTTTTTTTCCTGCAATCCGACCTTTTACTCATCTTATTCATTCAGGCCGTAGGCGCGGTCTTTTTGGTCATCGGGGCCCTTTCTTCGACCTCGCCTTACAGCCAGGTCGGTGCCCAACGTGAGCTTTTACAGATTCTCTCTTACGAGCCGTTGCTTGTCCTCGTCACCGTAGGCATCTATCTTGAGACAGGCAGCTTCAAGATCGGACAGGTCTACGCCTGGAATGAGCCGCTTCTTCTGAAGCTCCCGTTTCTGTTCGTGGTTCTCGGTTACGCCCTCACCATCAAGCTTCGCAAATCGCCTTTTGATTTGTCCACCTCGCATCACGGCCACCAGGAGCTCGTCAAAGGGTTGCTCACTGACTATTCCGGGCCTTTCCTGGCTCTCACCGAGATCGGCCACTGGTTTGAGGTCGTGCTGATCCTTGGCCTTTGCTCCCTGTTTTGGGCCACGAGCTGGATAGGCATGATCATAATTGTAGCGACAACGTATTTTCTGGAAATCGTGATCGATAACGTTTCGGCCCGCATGACCTGGCGATGGATGCTCGGCTACGTATGGGCCATGGGGCTGACCCTGTCCGTGGTGAATCTTGTCTGGTTGTACGTAGAATAAGGACCTAATTGAACGTCTCGGAATTTCTACAACTTATTGAAATTCCAGCGACTTTGGTCGAGTAGTTAAATAGTCGAGTTGTCGAGTCGTAACTTATCATTCGCTTAATAGGGATAGACTTTTGTTAATTTTGAGAATCTATTTTCAGGTTTCAGGTTTCGGGTTTCAGGGTTGAGGGTTTTGACACCTGACACCTGACACCTGAACACTGAAACCTGAAACCAAAACGGGATAAACATTTTAGGTCTATATAAGAATTAATCTAAGTATGAAGTTAATAAGCGAACGATGAGTCGTAAGGCCCTTAAACCCCCAATTGCGGAGCGAAGCGGAGCCAAGTTCCATGTTCAAAAAAATGATAACAGAGTCTCGGATCAAGTCGCCGTGGCTGCTGCACTACGATTGTGGCAGTTGCAACGGCTGCGACATCGAGGTCCTGGCCTGCCTGACGCCGGTCTATGACATTGAGCGGTTCGGCATCATCAATGTGGGCAACCCCATGCACGCCGATATCCTGCTCGTTACCGGCACGGTCAATCACAGGAACAAAAAGGTGCTGGTCAATCTGTACGATCAGATGCCGCACCCCAAGGTGGTCGTGGCCATCGGCTCCTGCGGCCTGTCGGGCGGTATTTTTCGGGAGGCATACAATGTGGTTGGCGGCGTGGACAAGGTCATTCCGGTGGACGTTTACGTCCCCGGCTGCCCGGCAAAACCCGAGGCCATTATCGATGGTGTGGTCATAGGTTTGCAAAAATTCCGTGAAAAGATGTAAGGGATAATGACCATGAAAGGTGAGGTGATTTCCGTCAGCATTGATACTGTCGTGGGGGAGACCGCGAAAATCAAAGTCGAAGGTTACAGGTTTGTCACCATGTCTTGCGCGGAGCTGGATCAGACCATGGTAGACATCCTGTACCATTTCGACAAGGATCTCGAACTGAAACATTTTCGGCTGACAGTGCCCCGGGATACCCCGGTGCCGAGCATTTCCCCGGTTTATTTCGCCGCCTTCCTGGTCGAAAACGAGATACAGGACCTGTTTGCCGTCCGCTTCAAAGGGCTGGCCATCGATTACGAGCGCACCCTGTACCTGGACGAGGAAGTAAAGGTCACACCCTTTTGCAAGTACACGGTGGAAAAAACGGAGTAGGGAGTGAGCAGTAAGCAGTAAGCAGTAGGGAGCGAGGAGAACCTGCTATGCCCCAGATAATACCGTTCGGACCGCAGCACCCGGTGTTGCCCGAACCGATTCATTTGAAACTGAGCGTGGAGGACGGGATCATCACGGAGGCTGTTCCAGCCTTCGGGTTTGTCCACAGGGGGCTTGAGAAACTTGCAGACATCCGCGATTTCCACCAGATGGTCCAGGTGGTGGAGCGAGTTTGCGGCATCTGCTCGATGATGCATGCCATGTGCTACGCTCAGGGCATCGAGGAGATGATGGGCGTTGAAGTGCCGCCCAGGGCAAGGTTCCTGCGCGTCATCTGGGCCGAATTGCACCGGATGCACAGCCATCTCTTGTGGCTTGGCCTGTTTGCCGACAGCTTTGGCTTTGAAAGCCTGTTCATGCAGATCTGGAGAATCCGTGAAAAAGTCCTGGACATCAACGAGGCCACCACAGGGAACAGGATTATCGTCGCGGTCAACGTCATCGGCGGCGTCAGAACGGATTTGAACCAGGAGCAGATGCGCTGGATCCTCTCTGAGCTTGCGGAGGTAGAAAAGGAAATCAGGCGATTGGAAACCACCTTGACGGATGATTACACCGTCAAGAAGCGGACCGTGTGTAAGGGCGTCTTAACACGTAGCCAGGCATTTGAGTTGGGTCTTGCCGGTCCGACGCTGCGGGCCAGCGATGTTGCCCAGGACATGCGCATACTCGGGTATGCTGCCTACAACGAGCTGGACTTTGAGCCGGTGGTGGAAAAGGACGGTGATTGCTATGCCCGTTGCAAGGTCCGCTTTCGCGAAACCCTGCAGAGTATTGACATCATCAGACAGGCCGTCTCCAAAACACCCGAGGGTGAGTTAAGCGCCAAGGTCAAGGGCAGGCCCGATGGTGAGTCCGTTTCCCGGGTGGAACAGCCCAGGGGCGAATGCTTTTATTATATCAAGGCAAACGGCAAGAAGAACCTGGACAGGCTGCGGATCAGGACACCGACGTTTGCCAACGTCCCGGCGCTTCTCGCCATGCTGCCCGGCATGTGGCTGTCCGACGTGCCGGTGATCGTCCTGTCCATTGACCCGTGCATTGCCTGCACGGAAAGGTAAGGGGGTATGGACTGTGTTCAAAATGACCGCGAACATAATCAGAAACTTCGTCACCAAAAGGGCCACGAGGCGCTATCCCCATGAGGTAAGAGCGCCCTTTGAAGGCGCGCGGGGCGAGCTGTATAACGAAATCGAAAAATGTACGTTTTGTAGGATTTGCGCTGTCAAGTGCCCTTCACAATGCATCACGGTGGACAAAAAGACGGCTACATGGGAATGCAACCCCTTTGCCTGCGTGTATTGCGGCATATGCGTGGATGTCTGCCGGGAAAAATGCCTGCACCAGAAATGCCAGTACCGGCC
>DAOVEU010000226.1:0-4338 GCA_030668805.1 Desulfobacterales bacterium | reverse complement strand
AAACGCCGCACAGATTCATCAAAAATATACCGGAGAATTCTGGCGCTTGTAAAATTACAGTGGCTTCGTCTCCTTGTGGCCATGTTGTGCATGATCCTGGTGGCATCGTTGACCGCAGCAACGGCCTATCTTGTCAAGCCTGTACTGGACGAAATCTTTTTTAATAAAAATGTTAGGATGTTGAAGCTCCTCCCCCTTGCCATCATTATACTCTACATATTGAGGGGGGCTGCCTACTTTGGACAGGCATATCTCATGAATTATGTGGGCCAAAGCATTATCAAGCGATTGCGTGATCAGCTTTACAGTCACATTCAGATGTTGCCCCTGTCCTTTTTCCACAAACATGAGACTGGCGTCCTGATGGCAAGGATTATCAACGACGTTAACATTGTCAAAGGGATGGTGTCCAATGCTATCACAGGACTGTTAAGGGATTCCTTTACAATCATAGGCCTGCTATTCGTTATCTTTTACCGGGACTGGAAACTGGCCCTGATTGCAGTCACTGTTTTTCCTGTTGCTGTAATTCCCATTGTGAAATTCGGCAGGCGCGTACGGCAGTTCAGCACCCGGTGCCAGGAAGCCATTGCAGACATGAGTTCCCTTCTCCATGAGACCTTCACGGGTACGAGAATCGTAAAGGCATTTGGGATGGAACCGTACGAAAATAAGCGTTTTTTTGAAAAAACTGTTCGGTTGTTCAAGTATGAAATGAAGGCAGTAAAGATAAAATCGATGTCTTCGCCCGTGATGGAACTGCTGGGTGGCATCGGTATTACCTTTATTATTTGGTATGGGGGATACAAGGTGATCACGGGGACCTCGACACCGGGGACCTTCTTTTCTTTTATGGCCGCGCTCATCATGTTGTATGCGCCTGTCAAGAGAATCAGTCCACTGAACAACGTTATCCAGGAAGGTCTGGCTGCGGCTGTTCGAATCTATGACATTCTCGATACCGATTCGGACATTATAGAACGGCAGGATGCTGTGGAGCTCGAGCCAAAGGATCACAGAGTGGTTTTCCGAAATGTGTCTTTCAAATATGACGAGCAACTGGTCCTGAGAAACATCAATCTTGAGGTGAAAAGCGGCGAAGTTATAGCCCTGGTAGGGGTCAGCGGCGGCGGCAAGACCACCCTGGTGAATTTGATTCCGCGCTTTTATGATGTGACCGAAGGGGCGATCCTCATTGACGGGCATGATGTCCGGGATGTGATCATTGGCTCTCTTCGCAGACAGACAGGCATTGTCACGCAAGACCCCATTCTTTTCAATGATACCATTAGAAACAATATTGCCTATGGCAATCCTGATGCGTCAGAGGCCGACATTATTGCAGCTGCCAGGGCCGCCTACGCTTATGATTTCACTCAAAGTTTTCACGACAAGTTCGACACTATTGTCGGCGAAAGTGGCGTACGGCTTTCCGGGGGGGAAAAGCAGCGCATTTGCATTGCCCGTGCGCTTTTGAAGAATGCCCCTATCCTGATTCTGGATGAAGCCACCTCCTCACTCGATACTGAGTCGGAGCTGGCTGTTCAGCGTGCCCTTGAAAATCTGATGAAGGGGCGGACGACCTTTGTGATCGCCCACAGGCTTTCCACTGTTCGACATGCTGATCGGATCATCGTGATTGTGAACGGGACGATTGTAGAGGAGGGCAAACACGAGGAACTCTTGGCCCTCCGTGGTGAGTATTCTAAGCTTCACGAAATGCAGTTTGAAAGCAATAATCATCAAGTGCCCCCTGTATGAGAGCCTCAAAAGGTGAATCGTAACTGTTCACCATCTTTCTATTTACCGCGGAGAACGCGGACCCGCCTGCCACCCGCCATGCACAGCGGGCAGCTTCAACGCCGGCATGCATGGCAATGGCGGGCAGGGATCGCCGAGTATAAAAACAAGGCATTTTCTTATCCGCCAAAAGCGGATTCTCTGCGTCCTTTGCGCACTCTGCGGTGAACTATTACGGTGAATCCTTTGGACGGCATCCACCTGAACGAAAAGGATAGATGAAAGTCAATACCATTGTTAGCAGATATGTCTTCAGGGAGATGATACCTCCCTTTCTCATCAACCTGATCTTGTTTACCTTTATTTTCCTGATGGCCGAGATACTCGAAGTTACGGACCTGATCGTGAACCATAGGGTGAGTGTCTCTTCTGTCCTCCTCATGTTGACCTGCTCCATACCTTCTTTCCTGGTTTTTGTTCTTCCTATGTCGATCATGATGGGTGTGCTACTTGCTTTTCTGAGATTGTCAAATGACAATGAGATCACTGCACTGAAATCGGCCGGGCTTAGCATCTTCAGGCTTCTTTTTCCCGTATTCGTCTTTTGTCTTATCGGGTGTTTGGTGACCGGTTTTATGTCTATATATGGGTCGCCGTGGGGGAGGCTTTCTTTTAAGGCGTTGCTGTTTGAAGCCGCCAAATCGAATATTGACATAGGGCTAAAAGAGAGGACATTCAACGACAGTTTCAAGAATGTTATGCTGTATGTGGGTAAAATCGACGCGCAAGACAAGACCCTGGGCGATGTTTTTATTGAAGACCGGCAGACTCCAGGAACGGTAAGCACTGTTGTTGCTCCCAAGGGGAAGTTTTTTTTCGATCCGGAAAGACTGACCTTCCGGTTGAGACTGTTCAACGGGATTATCAATAAGGTGGACCAGAAGAATAAAACCGCACATTCTGTTAGCTTCGATATCTATGATTTTAAGCTTGAAGTCGCCCAGGTTCTATCTGCAAGAAAACATGGCCAAAAAGGGAGAAAAGAGATGAGTTTGGGGGAATTACGCCGCAGTTTAAGGGAAGCTGCCAGGAAAAATACAAAATACTATTTGACGTTGATGGAATATCACAGAAAATTCTCCATCCCCTTTGCATGTTTTGTCTTTGGACTTATAGCAGTCCCCCTGGGAGTTCAATCAAAGTCTGCAAAGCGATCTTTTGGGATGGTTCTTGGTCTGTTTTTCTTTCTAATTTACTACATATTTCTGTCTGCGGGCTGGGTCTTTGGCGAGGCAGGGGTATGCCCGCCGGTCGTTTGCATGTGGGGCCCTAACCTGGTGATCGGGTCTGTTGGTCTATATCTACTCATCTTGAGTGCAAAAGAACGCCCTCTAAAGGGAATTTCTGTGTTGCCGAGGATATTCATGCGGCAGAGGTTTAGGGCTCGCCCAGAAATAACTTCGCAGAATTCGCGCTCAGATTTGGGTTAGATTTGGTGGTCTTTTCCTCTCCGCAGGGTTTCCGTCTTATGACGATAATTCACAAGTACCTGACCAAGGAATTACTGAAGTATTTTTGTATAGTCGTGGCCACTGTCGTGGGCATATATATGGCCGTCGATTTTTTTGGAAAGATCGACAATTTTCTGGAGGCCAGGCTGCCCATCTCAAGGGCCCTTGCTTTTTTTGCGCTCAAGATTCCTTTTATAGTGGCACAGATAACGCCAGTGGGGGTGTTGCTGGCTGTGCTCATAGTCTTTGGCCTAATGGTCAACAGTAATGAGATAGTAGCCTTGAAAAGTGGTGGGGTAAGCGTTTTTTATCTGTTCAAGCCTGTCCTTGTTCTGGGGCTGATATTCAGTGCTCTGCTTTTCTTCTTTTGCGAGGTGTTGGTCCCGATAACTATGGGGAGAGCAAATAAAATATGGCACAGTGAAGTCAAAAAAGAATCTGCAGTTACTTCCAGGGAAAAGAATATCTGGATCAAAGGTAATCGCTCCATTTCCCACATTACATATTTTAAGCCCTCTAATGAGACTATATTCGGCGTAACACTGAATTATTTTGACGAGGACTTCCGCCTGACAAAGCGGATTGATGCTCAAAAGGGTGTTTACAAGGGAGGAAGATGGCATTTGTTCAATGTTGTCGAGCAGGATCTGGTGAAGGATGATAGAAGCTACAAAGTAACCTGTCGGGTAGAAAGTCCTGCAAGGCTTGAATTTGTTCCCGAAGACCTGAAGAGGGTGGTGAAGAAGTGTGAAGAAATGAGTTATGGTGAGCTGTCTGCATACATACAGGAGGTGGAAGAAGAAGGATACGATGCCGCCAGCTACAGGGTGGACCTCAACGCCAAAATAGCTTTTCCACTTGTTTGTGTTATCATGAGCGTTGCGGGGACTGGCCTGGCCCTGTGGAGGAAAAAGAAAGAAGGGTTTGCCAGTAGTGTTGTTTACGGTATTGGGATGGCATTCCTTTACTGGACCCTTTACAGCTTCTGTTTATCGTTGGGATATGGCGAGATATTGCCACCAATGATAGCAGCCTGGTTAACCAACGCCATATTTGCATGTCTTGGCGCCCTCATGCTACTCAATAC
>DAOVEU010000310.1:0-3450 GCA_030668805.1 Desulfobacterales bacterium | reverse complement strand
ATGAACGAAAAACAGGTGCAAGACATGCCGTTGTTATCAAAAGCCGATGCGGCTTTCCAACAAGCAGCAAAGAAGATAATCCAACGCGCCAGACAAACTCATACTCCGGTTGTTGTCTGGGAAGAAGGCCATATCAAAGAGATCCCTGGCGAAGAGTTTGGCGAATGGGGGTCAGACCACGCCAACTATGTGATACTGCGCAAGAAACGGTCATAATCTGTGCTAATTACGGCCTTAAAACGGCTTTTTGGGGCCGAAAACACCCTTTTAAGAAAGTATTAGGATATTCTCTATGAGCCTAATGATCATTCCTTTGGGTTTCAGTTTTAAAGAGAAAACCGGGGGACAATTCTTTTGGTGCCAGGCAATTTTCATCGCGAAGGAGGGCTGTATTTCGACGACAATAATACCAAATATTTCCGGGGTCCAATCCCCAAAGGCACTATACTCAAAAGGGGTGACATTTTAATTGTCATGACCGATCTTTCTCCAAGAACACTAATACTGGGCAGAGTTGTTGAATTAGCAGTCCGCTTCGAGGTTTTACATAACCAACGTATAGGAAGAATAGCTTTCAAAAAACCGGAGCAATGGTGCAAGCCTTTTTTTACGGCGGTAATGAACCAGGAGAGTCTACGGCGCATAATCATCCTAAACGCTAGTGGAACAACCATTCGCCACACATCTCCGGATCGGATACTGTCAATTGATATTCAAAAATCCCCTTTGGAAGAACAAGAGCAGATTGCTCAAGTTCTGGATTCACAGGCAACACGCATCCGTACTGAAGAACAATATCTCGAAAAACTCAAGCTCCAGAAAAAGGGTCTCATGCACGACCTATTGACCGGCAAGGTAAGGGTCAAAATGGAAAAATCCAGTGAGGCTGTGTCATGAATTTTAAGGACTTTGTTTCGGGCCGCTGGATACAGCAATATCAGTACAAAAGTTTCTCGCCTATGCCCGTGAACCATGAATGGACATGGAATGACCCCCAAATCAACACCCTTCTGGAAGAAGCAATGCGAGCCATCGGAGAGCTGAACGCTTTTTCACTGATTATTCCCGACGTAGACCTATTCATCCAGATGCATGTGGTTAAGGAGGCCAGCACATCTAGCCGGATCGAAGGCACACAGACTGAAATTGATGAAGCCCTGAGGCCCAGGGAACTTGTGGCCCCGGAGCGTCGAAATGACTGGGATGAGGTACAGAATTACATCAAGGCCATGAATCAGGCAATCGACGCTCTACAGACGTTACCACTCTCAAACCGGCTGCTTAAGAATACCCACCGGACCCTGCTTGAAGGGGTGCGGGGAACGGAAAAGCTGCCAGGTGAATTTCGTAAGAGTCAAAACTGGATAGGAGGCAGCGGGCCATCGGATGCAGCTTTTGTTCCGCCCCATCATACCGAAGTACCGGACTTGATGAGCGATTTGGAAAAATTCCTGCACAATGCCACGATCCAGGTTCCCCACTTGGTCCGGATCGCTATTGCCCATTACCAGTTTGAGACCGTTCATCCATTCCTTGACGGTAATGGGCGCATTGGACGCTTGTTGATCCCCCTCTATTTGATAAGCAAAGAGCTGTTGAAGAAGCCGACCCTTTATGTATCGGCCCATATTGAGAAGCACAAAGGGGCTTATTACGACGCGCTGACCCGTGTTCGTGAACAAAACGACATGGGGCATTGGGTTCGTTTTCTGATGGCAGCGATTCGGGATACGGCACTCAAGGGAAGAGAGACGTTTCAGTCCATCCTTAGCCTCAGACAGGAGGTTGAACAAACAACCTTATCTTTGGGTAAAAGAGCTGAAAATGCGCGTAGGCTGTTAAATCATCTTTACCGAAAACCGTTTGTAACACCCAACGAAGTCGCTGAGCTGCTCAGCGTGACCCATCAGACTGCCAGTTCGCTGATCCGAGACTTCGAGGAACTTAATATCCTGAAAAAATGGGAGAAAATAGGACGAAGCCAAGTATATGTGTTTGGTCGTTATTTCGCGTTGTTCTTGGATTGATCTATGTAAAACAACCGGGGCCGTTTTACATCTAAAGCTACTTATGTAAAGTTAAGGCCGTTTTCTTTACATTGCGGCCAGGAAATGTAAAGGGGACGCAGTCCTCAATTTTTCAGCTCACAGGGCTATGATGGCGCAACATCCCGACGAAAAATCCTACGTGGAAATCCCCTTTATCGAACAGTTGAAGGGACTAGACTGGCAGCACCTCGAAGGGGATGTCGACGGCCCTACCTTACGGAGCGGGACAGCTTTCGCGATGTCCTGCTTACCAACCGCCTGAAGACCGCGCTGAAGGCAATCAATCTGGATGAACATGGCAAGCAGTGGCTGGATGATGAACGGGTGAGCCAGATCGTCAGCAGCCTGGAGCGGATCAGCGCGCCCAAGTTGATGGAAGCCAACAAGGCGGTATTTGATCTCCTTGTAAACGGCCTTCCCATAGCAGGGGACCGGAAAACAGCGGGCGGCCGTGACAGGACAGCAAGGGTGATCGATTTCGAAAACCCGGAGCGAAATGATTTCCTGGCAATTAACCAATTCCGGGTGGATGTGCCGGGCGGCAAGACCTTTATCGCCCCGGACATTGTGCTCTTTGTTAATGGCATTCCCATCGTCGTGGTGGAATGTAAAAGTCCCAAGATAACCAACCCCATGGAAGAATGGGACCTGTGGGACGTTGTGGAATTTATTGAATTACCATAGGTAGAAGGAGGAGGAATGGGGAGTTCTAAGTGGAGACCTGATTATAGAGAGGATTGAAAGTTCTCCTGAAGATCGAGAGCGATTTTTCTTCAGATCGACACGATTCTATATCCCGCGACCATATGTCCAGGGCACGCTGGTCCACAATGAAGGTGTACCTGTGGGACGTTGTGGAATTTGTTGAATTACTGTAGGTAGAAGGAGAAGGAACGGATAGTTCTAATTAGAGACCTGATTAAGAACGGCTTTATCGCCCACGACTTGATGCATGGTGGCTCTATGATGCATCACGGCTCCCGCCGGCCATTGTCGCTCAAGAAGAAGGGGGAGAACTCCAACTGTTCAATTCCGATCTCTTTGAACAAATCAAACGAGGTGCGGAGGTGTTTGAGGAAAACGGCTGGAAATTTGTTGCGGGGCTGGAGCCGGACGAGCCGGAGGATATCTCCGATCTGAAACTATTGTTGAATACCCCAAAGCCGGCGAAGGCGGAAAGGAAGATCGGACGGAATGAACCCTGCCCCTGCGGAAGCGGAAAGAAATATAAAAAGTGTGGGGGCAGGTAGAGAAGAGTGGGGGCAACGGGGAAAAATAATTGACGTTGGTCACCCCCATCAAGGAAGCAATGACAGCCAGTAATCCGCGCTGGTTATCATTATTTTCAAATTACCGTTTGAAACCAGTTTGCAGGTATCACCTTCATTAACAAGCTGAACAG
>DAOVEU010000027.1:0-10658 GCA_030668805.1 Desulfobacterales bacterium | reverse complement strand
ATTCTGATCCCACTGGTGATCATCATGGATCCTTTTGGCAACTTGCCATTTTTTCTCCTTTTCACAGAAAAAAACACTCCTTTGGAGCGGCGTAGAGTGGCCGCCATTGCGTGCTTGACGGCCTGCATCATCCTTGTTTTTTTTAGCATCACAGGTGACTTTGTATTGCGGTTCTTTGGGATCGGCCTTCCGGCCTTCCAATTGGCGGGAGGTTTTATCTTTTTTGTGTACGCCTTGCAGATGCTGCGATTGATTCCTGGCGGGCTGAAGACTACGTTGGAAGAAGAAGAAGAAGGCATTGCCAAAGAAAATGTCGCCTTGGTGCCGCTGGCAACGCCATTGCTGGCTGGGCCAGGGGCCATCACCGCTGTTCTGGTATGGCAACAAACTCCGGATAACCCTATGAACACAGCTTTGTTACTGGGCGCAATCATGATAGCTTGCCTTATCGTTTACCTTGTTTTTCATTTCGCAGAGTGGATCATTCGTGCGATGGGAGTGGGCGGCATTCGAGTTGTGACACGGCTCATGGGATTATTACTTGCGGTCATTGCGGTGCAGTTTATGGTGAGCGGGTTTCAACAAATTAGGTAGTGCCCAATCCCGGGGACTTGCCGAAGCAGGCTATCTGACGTTGCGATTCAATTTCCCTCCAAAATTTGCCGGCACCACACAACAGGAGGTTTACGACCGGATCTTGCATAAGACTGTAGAATGGTTGCGGAAATAGTCCGTTTTCCCTTTTTGAGAAAAATACCTTGAAATTGTGGGCGGAGCGATGTAAGTTTTAATATTATAATACCAGTTGTAGCTGTACGTATTCAGCTCATCATTTTCAGAAATTTTCATTAAAGGAGGACAAAAGAATGGCAGACAAAAAAAGGGTTAAGGACATTATGGCTCATATTGACGAGTACGATAAAATTGATCTGGAGGCCCCTCTTTGTGATGCGTTGGCTATATTGAAAAAAAATCATGAGAAGATTAAGGCCTGTGTGATTGGCAAATTTCACAAGACGCTTCTTGTTACAGATGCATCTAAGAAGATCATAGGGAAATTGTCCATCTATGATCTCATCAGGGGGCTGGTTCCCGAACCTGCAAAAGAAATGGAGATCTCAAGATCGTTTTATTCTATGCTGTCCTCGCGGGCATTGGAAGTATCCGCCGAGGTAGGTGAAATGCAAGAACGCTTTGCGTGGCTTCATAGCACCTTTTTGGACTTGACCAAGCAAGAGACTCAGAAGAAAGTGAAACAAGTCATGTCTCCCATCCATCCGGTGTTGGTAGAAGAGGATACCATAAATAAGGCCATCTATGTGATGTTCAAGGAAAACATTAGACAGCCTTTAGTTGTCCGGGATGGTGAGATCGTTGGGGTGGTAAATATCATGGACGTTTTTCCTGAGCTCCTTGAAATCGCCGGCGACGTGTGCGTTCTATAACACAGTCAAGCTAAGCTCCACAGGAATAGGGCCGCTGTGTGGAAGGGGATCGTCCACCCAGACCAAATCAGCAGATACCCCGTCAAAGGGGGATGATAAAGTCCCCAGATTCGAATTCGTTACGGTCATTCTAAGGCTCTGTCGCCATCGCAGAGCCTTTCACTTGGAACCAACCGTTGTCCGCTTCACGTTGCAAGACGGTTCATGACGATGCTGTACGTCTTGGCAAACTTCTTTATCTTTCCAGGATCGAATCCTCCCCCCAAATAGAGTGTTCTGAACAACGCAGACCGAGTCTTCTGTAGATAAGCTGATGAAATCGAGGGAACGTTAAGAAAAATCCTTGAAATTATGGGCGGAATGATGTAGAGGGAAATTTCGTCATGGCATTTGTAGCCGTAGACATTCAAATCATCATTGTCGGAAATTTTCATTAAAGGAGGATAAGAGCATGGCAAGAACGGTCAAGGAGATTATGAACCCTATTGAAGAGTACGATAGAATTGATGTTGACGCCCCCCTGTCTGATGCTTTGGCCATATTGAAAAGAAATCATGAGAAGATTAAGGCTGGTGACCCTGGTCGTTTTCACAAGACGCTTCTGGTTACAGATGCATCAAAAAAAATAGTAGGCAAGTTTTCCATCTATGACCTCACCAGGGGACTCGTCCCCGAATCTGCAAAAGTCCCTGAGCTTTCAAGAGCCTTTTACGCTATGCTCTCTTCGCGGGCACTGGAAGTAGCAGACGAAGTAGGTAAATTTCAAGAACACTTTAAGTGGCTCCATAACACCTTTTTGGAGTTGGTCAAGCAAGAGGCCCAGAAGAAAGTAAAAGACATCATGTCGCCCATTCACGCGGTATTGAAGGAAGACGATAAAATGAACCAGGCCATCTACACCTTGTTTAAAGAAGGCGTTCGACAGCAACTGGTCACCCGGGATGGCAAAATCGTGGGCGTGGTAAACCTCATGTGTGTATTCAGGGAACTCCTTGAAACCATCGGCCCGGAGACCGGTGTGACATAACAAGGCTGCTCTCCACGGAATTAGACTCCTAAAATTTACAATCTCTTGAATCTAGGGCAGGGCCACCATGGCCCTGCCTTTTTTGTTGCAGGCCTGACGGCGTTACAGTATCAGTCCTTGCTCATCAAAGGAGTCAGATATATGACAAAAAAGCTAATCACGGCCTTGTGTTTACCCTTATCTATTATTATTGCACTGTACGGGAACGTAAGGGGTCAAGACGCCCAGGCCCTGGTGGAGGCCGCTGTAAAATATTACCGGGGTGAGGCTTCCGTTTCCACGGTGGAGATGACCATTCATCGTCCGGATTGGGAAAGGGTTATGACGATTAAGGCCTGGACCAAAGGGGAGCAAGACAGCCTTTTCAGGATCATTGCCCCGCCCAAGGATCATGGCAACGGCACACTCAAGAAGGGTCGGGAGATGTGGATGTATAATCCCAAGATCAACCGGGTGATCAAGCTTCCGCCCTCGATGATGTCTCAGGCATGGATGGGATCGGATTTTTCCAATAATGATCTGTCCAAAACTGATAGCCTGATCAAGGATTATTGCCATACAATTACAGGGACTGAGACCCATGATGGAAAAAACGTATACATTATCAAGTCGATACCCAAACTTGAAGCACCGGTGGTGTGGGGCATGCAAAAGCTCAAGATTCGGGAGGACCACATCTTATTAAGCCAGGCGTTTTTTGATGAGGACCTGAAGCTGGTCAAAGCCATGACCAGCCAGCAGATCCAGATGCTTGGCGGCAAGCTGTTCCCCAGGGTGTGGAAAATGCAAAAGGCCGATGCCAAGGATGAATATACCGAATTGAGCTATAAGGAGCTCACCTTTGAACAAGACCTGCCGGACCGTCTGTTCACGCTTTCGAGCTTGAGAAGCCCGAGGAGGTAGCAAATCTTGTCTATAGACGTGAAAATGGCCTGGCGGAATATCTGGCGGAATCCCAGGCGAACTATTCTAACCATATCCGCCGTCGCCTTTGCCAGCCTGCTGCTGGTCTTTATGCTCTCCTTTCAGTTTGGCTCCTACGAGGCCATGATCAATTCCTCAGTCAAGATACATACCGGGCATTTGCAGGTTCAGGCCAAGGGGTATCAGGATAAAAGGAGCATGCGTTTGGTGGTGCCAGATCCGGTCGCGGTGGGGGGTATTCTGGACAAGACCGAAGGGGTGGAGGCATACGCATTTCGGGCCAATGCCTTTTCCCTGGCGTCATCAAAGGAACGAACCTACGGTATCATCGTCACGGGCATTGATCCGGTTAGGGAAGCCAAGGTATCCACCTTAGAAAAAATGATTCGCCAGGGGAGCTTTCTGTCCGAAGGCGACATTGATCAGGCCCTGGTTGGGAAACTCCTGGCCGAGAATCTGCAAGTGGGCGTGGGTGATGAATTGACCGTCTTGGGCCAGGGACATGATGGCTCCATCGCCGCCACCGTGTTTAAGATAAAGGGGATTTACAGTTCCGGCATAGACGAGTTCGATCGTTTCTCTATCCATGTCCCACTCGATAATTTTCAAGATGTTTATGCCATGCGCGGTGCTGTCCACGAGGTGGTTGCGGTCGGGAAATCCTTAAAGGGCGTAGCCAATATAAAAAAGGCAGCTCAGGCAGGCATTGAAAAGATTGAAAGCAAGCACGGCCTGGTGGCCCTGGATTGGGAAGAGCTTATGCCGGGTTTGCTCCAGGCCATTGAGATGGACCTGGTCGGTGGGCTGATAATGTATTTCGTTTTGATCCTGGTGGTGGCCTTCAGCATTTTAAATACCTTTCTTATGGCTATCTTTGAGCGGACGAGGGAGTTTGGCGTCCTTATGGCCATTGGAACCACTCCGGGGCGGTTGACCAAGCTGCTCCTGATTGAATCCATGAGCATCACCATGGTGGGCCTTGTCGCGGGTATCATCGTTGGAAGCCTGATCACCTGGTATTTTCAGGTTCATGGGATCGACATTTCCGGCACATCCGAGTTGCTGGCTCAATATGGCATATCCGGCCGGATGTATCCCAGACTTTCGCTCCTTTCCGTCTCAATCGGACCGGCCGCCGTGCTGTTGATCACCTTTTTGGCCGCCCTGTATCCGGCCCTGAAGGTCTGGGCTCTCCGTCCCGTGGAAGCGATGACAGCAGTATAAGGATTGAGGAATTGGGGGATTGAAAATCAAACAAATTACCTTCAATTCGCAATTCCTAAATCCCTGAATTCCTGAATTCTAAATTTGTGAATTGAGCGAAGCGACAATGTATTTCCAGTTAGCATGGCGAAACATTTGGCGAAACCCGAGGCGCACGGCCGTCATCATGACAGCTGTTATCATTGGTGTCTGGAGCATGATCTTCTTAGGTGCCCTGATGCGAGGGATGATGGTCGGTATGGTCGAGAACGGTATCGCGACCCTCACCGGAGATATCCAGGTTCACTATAAAGGCTATCGGAGCGACCCGGTAATCGATAACAGCATAACTGATCCGGATGCGGTGGAAACCGCCCTTAAGAATCACCTTCCGTCCGGTGCCCAGTGGACCTTCAGGATTCGGGTCAACGCGATTGCTAGCAACGCCAGACACTCGGCCGGTGTTACCCTGGTGGGGATTGACCCCCGGCGGGAGGCCAAGGTCTCGTTCATCGGTCAGGCGGTTACACAAGGACGATACCTCAGGCCGGACGATAGGTACGGCATTGTGGTGGGTCAGGCCTTGGTGGACAAGTTTGAGACCAAAATGGGCCACAAGCTGGTTCTCATGTCCCAGGATACCGACCGGGAGATCGCCTCCCGGGCCTTCCGAATCGTCGGGATTTTCAGGGCCGAAATGGAGGCTACGGAGAAGCAGTTCGCCTTTGTTACCATGCCTGTGGCGCAGCACATGCTGAAGTTGGAAAACGGTATCTCCGAAGTCTCCATCCTCCTGCCCGATCAAAAGCACGTCGAACGGGTCGCCTCCGGCCTGCGGGCCGTTTTGCCTTCTACCGATTACGAAGTTCAGACCTGGCGGGAGCTACTCCCCATACTCACCGCATACTTGAGAATCTTTGATGGATTTATCTCCATTTGGTACTTGGTCGTTTTCATTGCCATGGGCTTCGGCATCGTCAATACAACGCTTATGGCGGTCTTCGAGCGGATGCGGGAGTTCGGCCTGCTCAAGGCTTTAGGCATGAAGCCATGGTGGATTATTAAAGAGGTCCTCACCGAATCATTTTTACTTCTGGTTCTGGGCATGGCCATTGGGAACATCCTGTCCTTCTTGTGTGCTTTCGCCCTGTCCGGCAGCGGCATCGATCTTTCCTCGTTGGCGGCCGGCGCGGAGTTTGCGGGTATGTCCCGGGTGATTTACCCGGTCATTTCGACCAAAGACGTGATCGTGGCCAACCTGGTGGTATTCGTCCTGGGACTTTTGGTCAGTGTTTATCCGGCTGCTAAGGCAGCCAGGTTCACCCCGGTGGAGGCCCTGGCGCATACATGATGAATTGGGGATTAGGGAATTGAGGAATTCTTGAATTCCTTAGTCCTCGTAATAGTTCAGCCCTTATTGTCATTTCGAACGAACCTGCCCGCCGGTACCCTATGGCAGGCGGGTGTGAGAAATCTTGCAAAGATCTGTCCATGGCCCAGACCGGGGTCCTACAGGCAAGCGCTTCTATTCGTTGTGTCGCGCCAGGGCAGGCCCTTTGGTCGAAATGACAGAAAAAGCAATGGGTGCTGAACTATTACGATTACTCTATTCAGAATTCATAGGGGATCGGAATATGAACATCGTGGAATGCGTCAACATCAAAAAGACTTACCAACAAGGCAAAGTTCAAGTCGCAGCGCTCAGAGGGGTGAGCCTGTCCATAGATAGGGGGGGCTTTGTGGCCTTGGCCGGGCCTTCCGGGTCAGGCAAGACCACCATGCTGAATATCATCGGCGGTCTGGACATGCCTGATTCCGGTAGTGTTGTCGTGGATGAACACGCCTTTGATAAGATGAATCAATCGGAGCTGGCCAGCTTGCGTTTGCACAAGATTGGGTTTGTATTCCAGGCATACAATCTCATTCCGGTCCTGTCAGCATTGGAAAATGTTGAATTTGTCATGCTCCTCCAGGGCGTGCCGCGAACTGAGCGACGCGAACGGGCCAAGGCCATCCTGGACGATGTGGGCTTGGAAGGCAAATACGACAGGCGTCCAGCCGAGCTATCCGGCGGTCAACAACAGCGTGTGGCCGTGGCCAGGGCCATTGTATCCAATCCGGCCATCGTTCTGGCAGATGAGCCAACAGCCAACCTGGACTCCAAGACCGGAAAAGGTTTATTGGAAATGATGAAGGAGATGAACGAGGAGAAAAAGGTGACCTTTATCTTCTCCACCCACGATCAAATGGTCATGGACTATGCCCGCCGACTGGTCCACATCAGAGACGGCCTGGTGGCGGATGACGAGATCAGGGAAAGATAAACTGGGTATTAGGTATTGGGCAGAACCGTTATCCAGTACCCAATACCCAGTACCCAATACCCACATGCATATTGGATTTGTGCTGATATGCTTCATCTTAGCCCAAATTGGCCCGGAGACCTCGTGGGCACTAGTACCCGAGCCCTGGTACGAAAAAACTGAGCCCCAGTGGGGTGGGCATTTCAAGGCCACGGGTGCTGTATCATGGCCTGACGATGAATCATATTTCCAGCCTGTGGGCACCGGCCCTTACTATGACGGTTCCAGCGAGTTCCGGCTCAAGAACAAGATTTTCTATGGGAATTTGGGATATTTTGAAACCCATTATGAAGCCGTCTTTTCAGGTGGAGACACACGGCGCAAGAAGAAGTCATTAGAAGAGCTTTACCCTGGTCTTTTCAAAGACGGTGGCGGCCCACCGAATGACGATCTCCGCTTTATGGACTTAACCGCTACCATTGATGAGGATGACGATTATATCCTCTATCACCGCTTGGACCGGTTTTCCCTGACCGTGCAGCCGGAATGGGGTACTGTCCGCATCGGCAGGCAGGTGTTAACCTGGGGAAACGGCCTGCTTTTTAACCCCATGGACCTCTTTAACCCCTTTGCACCAACGGATATCGAGCGGGACTATAAGGTGGGGGATGACATGGCGACCACCCAATTTCACGTGAATAACATAGGTGACTTCCAGTTTCTTTATGTTCCCAGGCGGGACCCGGCGAGTCATGATGTGGCATGGGACCAGTCCTCTCTGGCTGGGAAGCTACACTTTGCCTCGGGAACCACCGAGTTTGATTTCATGGGTGCCAGACACTACGAGGATCATGTTGCAGGCCTTGGCAGCACCGGATATCTTGGGGATGCGGCCTGGCGATTGGATGCTACATGGACGTTTCTCAACGAAGACAGCACCGGGGACGATTTTTTGTCCCTGGTGGCGAATATGGATTACTCCTGGGTCTGGTGGGGGAAGAACATGTACGGACTAATAGAGTTCTATTTTAATGGCTTGGGTAACGATCAGTATTCAGAGGCATATACTGATCCGGATCTTTCCGAACGTATAGCGCGTGGAGAAATGTTCACTCTGGGCAGAACTTACTTGAGCGGTGAAATCCATGTGGAATTACACCCTCTTTTCAACACCTATCTGACGGTAATCAATAACCTGGCCGACCCCTCAGGAATACTCCAACCCCGAGCTATCTGGGACATAGCCCAAGACGTTCAGATAACCTTTGGGGGCAATATATATTATGGCGGAAAGGGCACGGAATACGGTGGATTTGAAATACCTGGCACCGATCTCCTCAATAAGCCTCCGTATAGCGCATTCATTTGGTTGACCTATTTTTTTTAAAGCGCCTTTGCAGTCAATTACCACCCCCCAAAGGGAGTTGATATTGACCCCGAAAGGCTCTTACATGTTTCTCACAGAGTTCACAGAGGCATTTACCCTGTTAGATAGAAAGGTTAATCCACCATGGCATGAAGATTGCGCGATAGAACCAATAAATGCATTGTTGTTTTGATTATTGAATATCTAACAGGGCAGGGTTTTTGAGTCCCGCAAGGCGGGAAGAGGGGAAATCTGTTCAAACTGCCATCCCGCTCACGCGGGAACTGTTTACAAGGCGAACGCCGCAAATCATTATTGTTAAAAAAACTATCTTGCCGATCAATTCCAATAATCCTTTGCTCAAAGATAACAATTGCAGGATCAATAACGTCCGCCAACGGCGGACTGAGCTGTTGGCCTGATTTTTCCTGCTCAAAAAATCAGGCCAAAGGAACTATCTCTGTGATCTCCTTGCCCTGTTAAATTGTAGGTAACATTCTCAAGACCACTTGTGAGCGGTTATCTTCAAATGCTGATAATTCACTATATTCAACTCGCTATTTAACAGGGTGAAGCTCAAGCGACCAGAGGAAGCGGGCGAGAGATTCATACTACCTAACCCGCAAAGCAAAGCTTGGACCATCAGCATGCCTGAAAGTTTAAGGGATTAACTAAAGGGAACAGCCGAAATTGGCCACCTTCCTCAGGACCTCTTTTGTGGTTTGGCTCGCCGGGAGATCGTGCAGTTCTTCCCGTGTGACCCAGCGGGCCTCGCCTGCATCATCGCCGTGGTTCGGCTTGCCAGTCACATAATCAGCAATAAAATCCACAATGACATAATGGAACCGTATACGTCCGGCATCGTCCCGCTCAATCAGATCAAAAGTATAGACCGGGTTTCCGGCTCGAACGGTGACCCAGGTCTCTTCCCTAACTTCTCGTTCGACCGCCTCTTGCAGAGTTTCACCCAATTCAACCCGACCGCCGGGAATGGCCCATAGTCCCTTACCTGGCGGTAGACTCCGCTTGACCAGCAGGACCTTGTTATCTCTGATCACGATCGCCCCCACCGCAATCTGGGGGTAGTCAGGATACTCACGTGTTGACATGGTCTGTGCTCCGAGTGCTCACATTCACTCCTGATCCGAATCCTGTACTATCTCACCCCAATACACGACGTGAAGGGTTTGGCGGCGGAATGCTTTTCGTTTGCCGCGGTCTCCTCTCCAAGGCGTAGGCTCTACGAGCCGGTTGTTCCTTTTAACCTTGCTCGGACTGACTGTATGGCTTATGTGTTATCCTGTCAATCCCAGACCATTGCCGCCTCCGCATTGTTGAGAGGATCAATCCTGGAGTAACGTGGTGTCGATTTCGTGGATCAAAAAGGGTATGTTGGGATGCGTGAAACTCAGCTCGGGAGCAGGGACTCGGTGGTGTTTGATGTTCGGCAGGATATGCTTATGATGAGGATGGGTGCTGGCTAATTTCGAATCTGCCGACACAACTAGCCGATGTCCACCGGGGAATGCGAGATCACCTGCGAGTTCGGCGAATCGGCGGCCGCGTCGGGCGACAATCAGCGTCGAGTGGATAATGAGAGGAAAGCGCTGTGACAGCGTGTAGATAAAGATCTCGTAGTCACGCAGGGACCTGAATGGACTTATGGCGAGCAGTCTTTTCAATCATCTCAGAAATTGTTTGTGTATCAGCACGCAACGACTCGATGGCAGTCTTGTACTGCTCGCGCCGGCGCAACCAGACTTTGTAGGCGCTGGCCCACGCAGTCCAATCTCGCACCCATGCCTCATCAGGGGGCTCTTCGCCATTCATGTACGATTCGTAAAAGGTCTCCGAAAGCACCCCATACTTGCGCTCGTACGTGCGCATCTCATCTTCGAGGGCATAGATGTCTTGCAGAATGTTATCAAGGGTCATCGTATTGCTCCTCCTGCTTGCCATTGCAATCCACTTTTTTTCTTTTTATAGTCCGGGAAGGACTGTAATACAAGGGCAAAGTCCGTTGAATAAGCTTCGCACTCCACGGGGCAGGCGACGATAGGCCAAAACAACCCGCCCTTGCGGGAAGACGTAATGGTTTCTGCTCCGCCTGCGGCGGGCTGATGCTTTCCGTTTGCCCCCATCTCCCGGCAAACGAAAAAATTACATCTCAGCGTGCTCCGCGGCTCTGCGGTGAAGATGGCCTTAAGTTTCACATTTTTATCATGGGAAACAGGCCATTACAATTCGAATTGCAAGCGAGGGCCATTGCACGGTGTCGCCATGGCAATAGCGAAGGTGCATGCGGAACTCCTTATGATTCATCCTTTCCGGGAAGGTAACGGACGTCTGGCCAGGTGGTTGGCTGCCTTGATGGCCCTCCAAGCAGATTT
>DAOVEU010000322.1:0-3358 GCA_030668805.1 Desulfobacterales bacterium | reverse complement strand
CAAAGAGTTCATAAGTGACTACGATACAATAATCTTGATTAGTCTTTCGGACACCGTCGAGGGTCACCTCAGGCAAAACCACAGCGGAAAAGTGTACAAAATAAGCCCCCGGCCTCCGGTTCAGGAGGAGACTCATGTGGCTATCTATATGATGAGGCAGATGCAGGCTAAGGGTTTGTTGGACGAATGCGGGGTGCGGGGAATGTTTTCAAGCCGTCAGGCGCAACCCTGCGCCAAATCCGAAATCCGAAATCCGAAATCGGAAATTATCATGCACCCTGGCGCGGGCAGTCCAAGGAAACGATGGCCGCTGGAAAGTTTTGTTCAGGTGGCTGCAATCATTAGGGGAATGAATCTTGGCGAAGTGGTCTTTGTTGTGGGGCCGGCGGAATCAGACCTGGCACCGTTTATCAAAGCCCGGGCAAAAGAATGCTTTCGGGTATATGAAGTCTACGATCTTTTTTACCTAACGGCCTTGGTTCGGCAGGCGAGATGTTTTGTTGGCAATGATTCTGGCGCGACCCATCTTGCCGCCTTTATGGGGACTCCCACGGTGGCCATTTTCGGGCCTTCCAGCCCCAAGAGATGGTCGCCGGTGGGTCGTGCGACAAAGGTCCTTAGAGGCGTGGCGAACTGCGCCCCCTGCTTTGAAATAGATGCAGTCAATTGTGAAGACCCTCAGTGCCTAAATGGGGTATTGGTGGACATGGTCGTTGACGCCGTCACGGGCCTAACTATGATTTGACGGCAAGCCTTTATTGGCCCTGTTTTTATCTCTCACAGAGCGCACGGAGACACGGAGTTCATGCGCTGAATTGCTGACCCCAAATAAATAGGCTACGCATTTAACGGGGCAGGGAGGGCAATTCAGCGCAAAGTGCCATCCCGCTTCCGCGGGAGGTCGAAGAAACTCAATTTGCAGGGTTGTAATTGCCCCGACAGGGGCTGATTGTTTGGCCTGGTTTTTCCGCTCAAAAAACCAGCCCAAGAAAGAACTATCTCAGTGACCTCTGAGATCTCAAGCGACTGAAAGGAGCGGGTGAGAAAATCTTGTGATCGGACCAATGGGAGATTCAGATAAGGATCAATTGCTGGACAAATTCATAGGATCGGCTCTGGGAACGTTTGTGGGGGACGCTTTGGGTGAGCCTGTGGAAGGTTGGCCTCACGGGGCGATCTACAGTCAGTTCGGTCTCCTTGATACCATGATCCGGGAAGAAGGGCGCTACACGGATGATACGCAGATGATGATAGGGATCTTGGAGACCCTGGTAGAAAAAGGAAGGTTCGATCCTGCGGTATGTGCCAGGAAATTCAAAGAAAACTTTGATCCCGGCCGCGGCTATGGCCGACGCATCTTTGGCGTTGTGGAAAGGATCAGGCAGGGGATCCCCTGGGACCAGGTGGGCACAGACAGTTTTGGCAATGGTGGTGCTATGAGAATAGCCCCTATTGGCTGCTTCTATTACGCTGATCTGGAAGCAATCAAAGCAAACGCCATCTTAAATGCCCGCATCACGCACAACCATCCAGAGGGGCTTGCCGGTGCTGTAGCGCAGGCTACGGCCGTGGGGCTGGCATTTCAACACGGCCTGTCAAGTGGGCCGATTGAAGTGGAGAAGTTTTTGGACAGCATCACAGCCCAGGTGACAGATATAGACAAGGGATTCGGCGAGGCTCTTGATGGAATCAAATCGATCCCTCGAGGTTCCATGCTTGAGGTAATTGAGGCTATTGCTTCCCGGTATAACCTGAGCCTGAGGGCCATCGAGTCCGTGCCAGCCGCCATCGGGGCCTTTGTATTGACTGATAGCTTCCGGGATGCAGTGGTCTTAGCGGTTAATCTGGGAGGAGATACTGATACTATCGGCGCCATGGCAGGGGCTATCGCTGGTGCCTGTTACGGGTATGGCCGGGTACCAGAAGAGTGGCTAAACCCCCTGGAAAACACGGAGAAGGGACGGGATTATGTGATTGATTGCGTAAAGCGTATTGTTCCGTTATTGTTGCAGTAGGGCATGATCATCATTTGGGCCAATCTGTGGGAGCGGCATTCCCTGGCCCAGACCTGGATGATTAATCGGATAAGCCCGTTGGATCCTGTCGCGCCCCTGGCCCAGACCGGGTTTTTCTCCCCTGGGCATCGTCCAACTTCTGTCGCGCCAGGGCGGGCAGGGCGGGCTTGCTGCGACCGTCGCGGCTGGAAAGCCGCCCTGCCCGCCATTGCCAGACAACGTTGGCACCTTGCGTCGCCTTGTTCAGGGCGTTGGCAGGCGGGTCCCACAGAGATATTGAAGTGGCCGAAGTTATGGCCAAGCCCGGCACAATAGAGTTGCTTTGCCTTCGTGCTGGCGCCAGAGTTCAGGAGGTGACTTACTATGACCACACACAAGGAAGAAGACCACCGTCCATGGGGCTACTACCAGGTCTATGCTGATGAGCCGGACCACAAGGTCAAGCGGATCGTTGTTTACCCTGGTAAACGCTTGAGTCTCCAGCGGCACCGCCGCCGCGCTGAACACTGGTACATCCTGAACGGAGAAGCAATTGTGACACGGAATGATGAAGAACTACACCTTAAGGCGGGGGAAGCGGTTGATATCCCCCGCGGGGCCGTCCACCGCGTCATGAACCCTGCAACGGAGGATATGGCATTCATTGAGGTGCAGACCGGTGATTATTTTGGTGAGGATGATATTGAACGGCTGGAGGATGATTTTGGGCGAATATAAGAGGAAGGTATCTGATCACAGGGCTGAGAATCTCTCGCCCGCTCCCTTTGGTCGCTTGAGCTTCACCCTGTTAAATAGCGAGTTGAATATAGTGAATTATCAGGATTTGAAGATAACCGCTCACAAGTGGTCTTGAGATGTCACCTACAATTTAACAGGGCAAGGAGATCACAGAGATAATTTCTTTGGTCTGATTTTTTGAGTAGGAAAAATCAGACCAACAACTCAGTCCGCCTACGGCGGACGTTATTGATCCTGCAATTTCTATCTTTGGGCAAAGGATTGTCCAAATTGATCAGCCAGACATTTTTTTTACAATACTACTTTCCCGCGTGAGCGGGATGGCAGTTTGAGCAGATTTCCCCTCTCAGGAAATCTGCTCAAGAACTCAGTGACTCTGTGGACTCTGTGAGAGACAAAGAAGCCCCGTTATTGGTTACACAGGAAAATTAAACATGAGCGAACATAACTTGGACCTGGTCGTGGTTATCATGGCCGGAGGGATGGGCACAAGATTCTGGCCGTTGAGTACGGAAAGAATACCCAAGCAATTTCTTAACCTGTTTGGTGATCGCACCTTGTTACAAAAGAGCTTTGACCGCGTTTCCAACCTCGTTCCTCCTGAG
>DAOVEU010000230.1:0-4317 GCA_030668805.1 Desulfobacterales bacterium | reverse complement strand
GAGAGGCCAAAGTAATTCAGGAGTTGACGAAACTGTTGATCACGCATAAAGTAAAGACACCATCACCTAAAGTGATCGGTTCCAGGTTCAGGGTTCAAGGTTCAAAGGTTATAGTCTACTTTACAAGGGTTCAGGGTTCACGGTTCACGGTTCAGGGTTGACAACCTTTGAACCTATGAACTTTGAACGGTGAACTTTCTTTATTGACGCGTCATCCTTTTGTTAACAGCCAATTAGGGCTCTTCAACCGGGAACCGTGAACGTTGAACCGCTCAACCCAGGCGTCAAATAGTTGAGTAGGTAAACGACTGCTATATCTTATAATTGTCAACGCAACAAATGTCCAATTATCATACAAACGTTATATGTTGAACTTAGCTCCGCTTCGCTACGCAATTGGTCGAGTCGTCGAGTGGTTGATTAGTTGAGTGCCCGCCCTGGCGCGACACGCTCGCGAGAGGCTATCACGCTTCCGAACCAGGTCTGGGCCAGGGGTTCAAGGACCTTACAACTCGACGACTCGACTATTTAACCCCTGGCCCAGACCTGGATTATGGGCTTCATATACTGTGAATGGTCATAGGCGCCAGGGCGGGCACTTGACTAAAGTCGTAGGAATTTCAATAAGTTGTAGAAATTCCGGGACGTGTAATGTTGACCAATCCTGTGACCAGACAGGATGAAAAAACACTCCAAAATGAAACCAGTCAGGTTTTTGACACTCAAGCCCCGTTTTGTGGGATCTTATGCAGCGATGGTCTACGGCCTTGGCATGGCCATCTCTGGTCATGTTCGGCCCAGGGTCATCACGGCATCGGTGGGTGCGTTGGTGTTTTACGGTGCTATCCTGTACCATGCCCGCAAGCGACAGCGATTTGGGACAGGAAAGATATGGCTCGCTCTTGAGGTATACGCTGGTCTGTCCGTGATCTGGATGGTTGTCAACATCTTAAGGATACAAGTGTGGCAATGGCATCCCCTTGCCTTCGGGCTGATGCCGCTGGTAGTCATTGGAGCATATTTGGTCGCTCTCATCGGGAAACCTTCAGTTGAGGGAAAAACCGATACGGTTTTGAGCTCTGGTGTAAGGACAAAACAGATTCCCTTGATCATGATCATCGCGGTGGTGTGGGCCATTCTCAATATCTATGCCTTCCCTAAGTTTGGGATCATGACCTGACTGAGTGGCTTCTGCAAGGTGGGCTTACCTTGAGACTTAAACAGAATCGAATTCCCGAAAAGGTCAAGAGCATTCATCTCATCGCCGTTTGCGGTACAGGGATGGGGGCCCTGGCCGGCATGCTCAAAGAGGCTGGATTTGAGGTGACCGGCTCGGATCATCATGTCTATCCCCCCATGAGCACATTCCTTTCCGAACGGGGCATCCGGATCGCTGAAGGATTTCGGCCGGAGAACCTTTCTCATGGGCCGGATCTTGTAGTGGTCGGTAATGCTGTGTCAAAGGACAATCCGGAGGTTGTCCGCATGTTTGAAATGGACCTCCCTTTTTGCTCCCTTCCCCAGGCCCTGAATCGATTCTTTATTCATCAAAAGGCAGCCCTGACGGTCGTGGGCACCCATGGCAAGACCACCATTTCAGCGCTCCTCGCCTGGGTTCTATCCATGGCAGGCCTTGACCCTGGTTTTATGGTGGGAGGCATCCTGAAGAATTTTGATCGCAACTATAACATAGGTACCGGGCCTTACTTTGTCGTGGAAGGAGACGAATACGACACGGCCTTCTTTGACAAGGGACCCAAATTCCTTCACTACACGCCATCCCGGGCGATCCTGACCGGTGTGGAGTTTGACCATGCAGACATCTACCGGGATTTGGACCATGTCAAACAAGCATTTGTCGATTTTGTCAGGGCCATGCCTGAAGAAGCCCTTCTGGTTGCATGCGACGGCGCCCCAACCGTACGAGAGCTCGTAGCCCAGGCCCCTTGCTGGATCGCAACGTACGGCTCTGGGGAAAGATCACCCTGGCGACTTGAAAATTTGCGCTTTGATCCGCCCTGGACTCATCTTGAAGTCACAAGACGCGGGGAGCCCTTTGGCACCCTCAAGACACCTCTCATTGGTCTCCATAATGCCCTAAATGCGATTGCTGTTATTGCAGTAGCCGATGATCTACGGATACCCAGAGATGTCATCTCCAGAGCGCTTGAAACCTTCGAGGGAATCAAACGTCGCCAGGAGGTGCGGGGAATCAAGCGAGGCATCACGGTTATGGATGATTTTGCCCATCATCCCACTGAGGTGAGGGAGACCATTGCCGCGGTTCGCGCTTTTTACGCAAACACCAGGATTATTGCCGTCTTTGAACCACGAACCAATTCGAGCAGGCGCAAGGTGTTTCAAAAGGTATATCCTGAGTCCTTCAACGATGCGGACCTGGTCTGCATCCGAAAGCCGCCCATGCTGGAGAAGATACCGGCTGAGGAGCGGTTTTCATCAGAGGAGTTGACCCGGGATCTCAAAGACCGGGGAAAAGAGGCCCGGTACTTTCCCGATACCGAGGCCATTATCGACTATCTCGTTACGGTTGCAAAGCCTGATGATGTGATCCTTATTATGTCCAACGGCGGGTTTGACAACATTCACGAAAAGTTATTGAAAAGACTATGAATTTGGAAAAGTTCAATTGATACGAAAGGGGCGTTCCCCTTTTTTCCACTGCGGACTATCTCCAAAGCCCTTGAAGGGCACCGAAAGAATGATTCAACTTGTTTTGTATAGCTCCCCTTGACCCCTTCCTAAAGGATCGGCTTGCGGATGAGATAATGGTCTTCAAATACGACAATGACGAGAGCAGGATTCTTGGGGCAGCCTGCGCGGTGATCCGGAAATACCGGTGTCACTGAAACTGTGGGGGAGAGGGAACTAAGGTTATGCCGCTACGTAAATCCCCCTGCCAGCTCGCTTGATTTCGCCCGCCTTAGACGCTTTGAAGACGATATTCCTGATTTTCTTGTCCTCAAACCCGGTTTTTTTGATCAGCGTGGGAACATCAATGCCTTTCCTGGACCTCTTGATAAGGTTCACAACCTGCTCAGTGGCAGTCTGCGCAGCAGCTTTCTTTTTGGCAGGGGCTTTTTTCGCAGCAGCCTTTTTGGCGGGCTTGGCTTTGGGCTTGGCTTTCTGTTTCTTGGCAGCCTTTTCCTTCTCAAACTTTTCAACCGCCTTGATCAGTTTTCCCGTCTGCTTTGTGAGTAGCTTCAGGGCCTCGGCTGTGTGTTGTGCTGGGGATTTAAGTTTGATAGCAGTTTGAGCCCTTTCAAGCTCGGCAACCGCTGTTTTCGCCACCTTGTTCGTCAGTTCCTTTGTCTTCTTCGTCAGAGTCTTGAACTCCTTGGTCACACCCTGCAGGTCCTCTTTGAACTTTTTCATTTACGCTTGCCTCCTTTTTTGCATTTGGTCATTGTTTGTTAGACAGGATTTACAGGATTTCAAGGATTCTGTTTATTTCATCACTTTCCTGATGAAAGTGATGAAGCACAATCCGCCTACGGCGGAAGTCCACCTGCTTGGCTTTGGTTATTGAGAGGGTAGTTTCGTTCCTCAGGGCCTGTATAAGTTCCGCCTTGTTCATGAATTCTCCCCTTGATCGCCTTCACTGGCCGCACAGTCTTTTATCCGACAGGATTGACCCCGGAGGAATATGCTTCGCATTCCACAGGGCAGGCACGATTGTTTGGATTCTTTTGTTGCTTTCTCACCTTCCAGCCTACGGCCATAGGGGCTGCGCCCCGGAGGGATGAAGGCGAGAAAACGCAATCCGCTTGCCTGCCGTGCTTGCCCCGTTAAACCGGGAATTGTTTAACCGAGGTGGAATGTACTTGTGTTCTCTATTCCGCCGGGGTGTGAGATTAGTCTGTGCCTGCCCCGTTAAATGCGCAGCCTATTCAACTGGGGTCTGTCGGTGTGTGCTTGCCTCGCCATAGCTTTCAGCGAAGGCGGGTCTGTGGCTATATAGAATCCTTTAGGGCCTTGACCGCTTTGAACGTCACGGCATTGCGCGCCTTGATCTTTATTTCTTCACCTGTGGCAGGATTCCGGCCTTTTCTGGCCTTGTGACGCACCTTGGAAAAGGTGCCGAAACCAGTCAGCGTGATTTTCCCGTCCTTCTTTTTCAGGGCTTTGGTAACACCGTCAACAAACGAGTCCAGGGCCTTACCTGCCGCAGCTTTTGAGATATCCGCATCCTTTGCCATGTTTTCAATCAGATCTGCCTTTGTCATGACGCCTTCCTCCTTTGGTGTGGGTTAGGTTAACTACCATCGCTGAGAATTGACCCTGAATGGGTCTGGAACT
>DAOVEU010000001.1:0-24438 GCA_030668805.1 Desulfobacterales bacterium | reverse complement strand
AGTTTCTAAGAGCCGTTGAAGTAACTTATTGCTGACGAAATTGGGACTTGTGCATACAGAAACTAGATCTGGCTTGGGCCATCCATGAGGGCGGTTTGAACCAACAGTAAATCTTTGGGCAAATAGCTCCCACACATCATCGTCAAGCCACATTTCAGGGGAATCAATCGGGTGATCTACCATCCAGTGAACTCGGCAGCTTTTCCACGTTCGCATTGCGTGATACATGAAATTAGCAATGTTCGTATTCCTCTTTTGGTCCATCATGTCGTGATGTTCGTCAACGTGTAAAATATGAGATGGTGGTGTCAAAGTGCCCCTTTTAACACGGTCTTTCCACCGGGAAAAAGCTTTGTGATGCTTTTCAACGATAAAAGCTATACGCCGATTACCCCAATCCAATAATTCTCGAAGCCGCTTCTCGGGATTCTCGATTAGGTTGAAATAGTCCAGATCAATATCCAGGATACAGCTCATTCTCCGAAATTCCTTTGATATTCCGACTTGAGTCTTTCCCGTAAATTCTTTAGAGCAGCGTAGCCTGAACTATTACGGTCTGGATATTCCTTTGGATCATCCAGCGCCATGCTGAGTACATCAATCAAGCAGTCCATATCCCAACGGTAAAAACCGATCGGTCTCTTTCCCTTATATCGTTCAGCCGGTGGTTAGAAGTTTGTCTCTTTATTTCTTTCTCATATCCTTTAAATAAATAGCCTTTGAGGCGCCATCGCCCACTGCTCTTTCTTCGATCTGGAATAGTTTTGTTGCTGCCACAAGTTCCCCCAACTTTTTGTAACCATAGTTTCGTGGATCAAACTCTGGTGTCTGCTTGGCAATGTTACTACCCACGGATGCAAGATGAGCCCAACCACTATCGTCCGAAGATGCTTCAACAGCGTTTCTTAATAAATTAACAAGCTTTGTGTCTTTCTTAAGTTTGATAGTTGTTTTGCGACTAATTTTCTCGCTATAGTCATCCTTGGAGCGCAGCACTTCAGTGAATACAAATTTATCACATGCGGAAACGAATGCTTTAGGAGTTTTTCTCTCCCCAAATCCATAAACAAGAAGACCGGCTTCTCTTATCCTTGATGCTAACTTAGTGAAATCACTATCGCTGGACACGATGCAAAATCCGTCGAATTTGCCCGTGTAAAGCAAATCCATTGCGTCAATTATCAATGCACTATCGGTGGCATTTTTCCCTGTTGTATATCCAAATTGCTGTATGGGTTGAATTGAATACTGTAATAGAACTTCCTTCCACCCTTTAAGGCCGGGTAGCGTCCAGTCACCGTAAATTCTTTTTACATTGGCGGTTCCATACTTTGCAATTTCCGATAGTAGCCCTTCAATAATTGAGGGTTGGGCATTGTCTGCATCTATTAATACGGCCAATTTTTCAATTTTTTCGTCTGACATATTTTTCCTTTTGAGCTTCGCTGTCCTTAACCGGCTGGCCTTGGAGCGCAGCAGAAAAGCCATTTCGGGTTCAAGGGCTTGTTAGAACTTCATATTGAAATATCCACAATATCTCTTATAGAAATCCTTAATCATGTTTCCAAATTCATCATTTTCAATCTAATGGATAAGATCCTCCCCTCTGTACTGATTTACTTCAATGCCAATTTTATCAAATGGTGTATAAATACGTAAAGCCACACATGAATCACACCAGTTTTACACATGTGCACTTTGTCCACTATTTTTTCTTCAGTTACCACATTTTATCAACAATAACAACCTTCAATGCCCGCACCCCAAGGCTCCGTCAAAGTCACATTGCGCAAGCAGAAAAATCCCCCTTTGATAAAGGGGGACTTTTAAGTACCCCTCTTTGATAAAGGGCCCGCCCTGCCCGCCCTGGCGCGACATCGTCGCAAGAGGCTATCCCGCTTCGCAACCCGGTCTGGGCCAGGGGCGCGACAGAAGTTGGACAATGCCTCCGAAAGAAAAACCCGGTCTGGGCCAGGGGGGATAGCCTCCGGCTCGTAGAGCCTACGCCTCGAAGAGGGGGGATTTTAGGAATGAGGCAATTTTCATTGTAAAACATTATGTTAAGCCTTACCTTGACGCTACCGGGATGTGGGTGCGATGCATACTTGACATTTAGTCGTATTTTTAGTATTGTGCAGCGTTTTTCGGAGCAAGTGATCCGTTGACCTTCAGAAGAACATTTCTGGGTTGCAACTGAGTATTAAGGAAAAGACTTTCCCCTTTGCGTCCTCTGCGGCTCGAACGAGCGTAGCGAGTGGGCGGTGAATTATTACTGGTTTTTTATCAGGAGAGCGAAGATGAACGACGATCATGCCTTTGACATGCAAGACACGGCTGCCATCCGGGAGATGCTTTCCGGTTCCGGATACTCGCACAAGGCCATCGACTACTACCTGAATCAGCCCAACATGGGCAGCCTGCCCGACGCCGACCAGGTGAGTGAACTCACTGGTCCGTGCGGCGACACGATGAAGGTCTATCTCAAAGTAGACGAAGGACGAATCAAAGACGCCAGGGTCCAGGTCCTCGGCTGCCCCGGCGCGGTGGCTTCGGCTATGGTTGCCATGGAGCTGATCAAGGGTAAGACCCTTGCGCAGGCCCATACGATCAACGACCGGGATATCTATCGTATTTTGCAGGAAGTGCCTGAGAAGAAAGTGCACTGCATCCGGCTGTCCGTGAAGGCCCTGCAAAAAGCCCTCGACGAGTACGGCAACGACAATGGCGATAATCCCAGAGGAGGATAGTTTGTGGTTGACCGAAAACCTCTGTTTTTGTCATTTCGACTGAAGGGAGAAATCTTTTAACGCATGTATTTTCAATACCATAAGATTTCTCGCTCCGCTCGAAATGACAGTTTTGGCTAGTTTTCGTTCAGACACTAACTAGACGTCTCAGAATTTCTATGACCTATTGAAATTTCTGCGACTTTAGTCGAGTGGTCAATAAGTTCATTATGCCGAAGTGGTGGAAGCTGGTAGACACGCTGTCTTGAGGGGGCAGTGGGTTACGCCCGTGCGGGTTCAAATCCCGCCTTCGGCACCATATATTTAGCCAGGAAAACAATTAGTTATCTCATGGGCAACCTGGGTTGTGTCCAAAATTGTGTCTATGCTCAGGTTGTCTTTTTTTGTGGTGCCCGCCAAAAGAGCTTCTAGGGCCGAACCATCATGCCTGGTCAGGTTTGGGATGTAACGGGCATACGTCCGAAATACCATGGAAGTGTTTGTATGTCCCAGGGTACGGGCTACCCAGTCAGGGGTTTCTCCTGCAGCTAAGGCCCACGACGCAAAGGTGTGTCTGGTGTCATACATTCGCCTAAAGGGCAGGCCACTCTTTTCCATGGCTCTGACCCAGATCTCGCGAACCACATTCTGAATGACAGGCCGGCCCTCCACGTTCACAAAAACGTAGGCGCTTTCAAAATGCGCCGTCAGGTCCCGCTGGATTTCCAGGACATCCCTCATTGATGGCCGTATTTCGATTTTGCGTGTGCTTTCGGGTGTTTTTAGGTCCCGCTTTTCATGGTTCCGCACCCTGCTCAACTCCACGTGGATGAAATCGGAGTCAATGGCCTCCCACTTTAGGGCAACCTGCTCTGAGGGTCGTAGCCCAGTTTGAACCGCAAACGTAAAGTACGGCCTGTACCAGACATGCATGAACTCCATAAGGGTCGCCAATTCTTCCCTACTAAGAGGACGCACGCGGGTTTTTGTTATCTTTGGAAGCCTGAGCCTGGCAAAAGGGTCGGCGAGATCCGTCCAGCCATACTCGTCAATAGCATCCCCAACAATCACCCTTAATGGGATCATCACATTGTGGATGCGCTTGGCCGAAAGAGGTCTGCTGCGGCCATTGGTTTTGCTCTTAAGATGTGCCATGAACTTCTTCATCCTCACCCGTGACCAGAATTCGCTAAAAGGCCTGTCTCCGAAATAGGGGAGGTGGTGGTTCCTTAGAATGGAATCGTAATCCCTTCTCTGGCTCTCGCTCATTCCACCCTCCATCTCCGTCCACCACGTCCTCGCGTAATCTCCAAAGATTATGTCTTCCGGGCCTTTCCTAAGAGCCTTTCCCTCCAGCCGGGTAAAGCGGTCTTTGCTTGTGCTGTGCGGGAACCTTTTGGCGAACTCGAACACACCATTTTCAATTTCAGCCACAACAAGGTCAAGCTGGCGCCTCAGCAGGAGCCGGTTGGCCGGAACGTCATCAAGCCCTGAGGGCTCTCGGACCCTTTTTTCGAGGTAATAAAAATCTACCCAAAGCTTTCCTCCGCGGTTGACAACACTGCCCTTTTTGCCGGCGTTTAGCGGGTCACGTACTCTTACATCGGTTTCTTGCCGCTGAATTGGAAGTTCTATTACATTGGCTTGTTGCATATGAAACGCCCCTTTCCACTTTTCCGACCACCTCCTTTCCGTCCAGATGTCAGCGTGGATGCAGTGGTAACACGGATGCCGAGATGGTGTCAACTACTGATATTCATATGTTTATCAGGCTGTTCGACTGCATGTTTATACGGGTGTGAACCGGGCTGGATTCGCGGTGAAGCCAACTCTCAACGGTACTCCAAACAAAGAGTATTTTTCTAGGTGTTGGCTTAATGTAATGAATGCCTTCCTTTAGGCTTTTCTTCCAGACGAGGTTCCTGATGGTTCCGGGAGCCATCTTGATGCGTTGGCTAAGCTCAGTTGTTGTCAGATATTCTTCCATAACCTTTCATCCAATCTCTGATTCATTCTTCCTTCCACCTTGCGAACAAAGTCCGGGCAGGAAATGTGATGCAAATCACGTAAAGACAGAGCTTGATCAATCCTGCCAACATGACGGTGCCAGCCTGGAAAGCGGGGCAAGAGCGTTTTTAATTGGCTGGTCCGATCGATGCCTTGCACGACCAATTCAGACACGCCATTGAATATCAGACGGAGAGAAGTGCTTTGCGAGATAACATTGCAGACAGCCGGGCGTTCAGCCCAGACAGGAAACCGGAAGTTGGTTTCCAATATGAGCCCAGATGATCAGTCAACCAAGCCCATCCGCTCACCGAGAGGCTACTCACTATTTTCGTCTCCGCCTTCGTTTCCATCAAGCAGCCGCTTCACTGAACGAGGGACACGATAATTCAGGTCCGCGGTTTCACACATTTTCTCGATCACTTCATGGAGATTCAAAACAACGCCCTTGTACTCCTCCAATAGAGGAATCACCTCCTCCGGCGACAGAGTAATCAGCAGACGATTCCGCAATGCGCGTACACACCTGTCAGCGTGTCTTGCCAAATCGGTAAGACAATACGTGTCAGGCGTGTTGCACATAATCACCCTGGCGTTCCTCTCCCTTGCCATTACCTCCCACCGGGAAGGTTCACTAGTTACCCTCTCCTCTCCCATTATTTTCCTCCCTTCTTTTCCAAACACTGTTCCCAGTCTTTGATAAAATCCTTCTGCAACTGCACTACCCGTTGTGTGGTACGGTCAATAGTGACGGCCACATCACGTGTCGTCAAAAAATCCTGTAACGAGGGTGTGACAACGTTATTTTGCGTTAACCCACATACATGATTAGCATGCCGGCAGAGACCTGCATCCGGCTGGGCACATGCTGCTCTATTGGCGTTGTCTCCACTGTTATCCTCATCAAATACATCGCATGAAACCATGTTAGTTCCATTGGTTGCCAATTGTTTGAGCCGACTATTGACGGCGATAAATACCCAGGACGAGATACTCGCCGGGCTAATTTCGACGTGTTTCTTAAGGTATCTCCTCAAGGCTTCCAATACAACGAGCCTGCCTTCCTGCACTAAGTCTTCGTGATCATAGCAAGATATGGTATCCCGGTACGAACCTGCAATAGCTTGAATCAAAGGATCGACCTGGCGCAGGAGACTTGCTATGTGCATGTACTGAGACTCACAGAACCCGCCATGACTTTTGCCGCCATGTATTAAGGCATCGGTTGCAAACCTTGTTTTGCGCGGCCTTAACCTCGCATACAGCAACGGAAATTCGGTATTTCTTGCTCGGGCACCAACGAAACTTACTGTCTTCTCGACTCTTTGTCTTTCGAGCACTCATAAACCTCCTGTATGTTCCCTCAACACATCCCGAAATCCATTCTGGACAACCAAGAGGATGTTATATCGTTGCATGACCTCACTCATTACGAGATCGAGCGCGCCAGTCTGAGCGAGGTCAGTCAGGTGTCGGAAGAACTCCGTAGCCTGCTGAAACCCTTTTGCTATTTCCTCAGGAACCTCCTCATACTTGGGAACATCGTCTTTTTCCTCTTCCCAGGGGGGCTTGATCTTATCGTTGACGCACCTCCAGTATATGGATTCATAACGCATGATATCTATGAGGCTGCCAACAGGGCAGTTTTCCGTCCGGTAGGGTGGATAATTCTCTTTTTTGCGCAGCCAATAGAACACCGTTTCTCGGGTCGGAAAAATCCCTGGCATATAAGTAAGAAATTCGTCCAGAAACGCCACGACCTGAGGTTTCATCCCAAGTCCATCAGCTATGTCGTCGACGGACTTTCCCTCGTAGGGATGATGAGGTGACTGTGCCTGGTGCAGGGCAATCAGAGCAGCCGCAGTATTTCTAATTGAAACCTCGGATTGATGAAGCTCGGTTGAAATTTCCTTAACAGTTCGGTCTGCGCAGATAAGCTCCAAGGCCCGTAATGCCCCCTTCTGTCCAGGTTCCCAGGTTGCGTACTTCGCCAATTCAGGTATGACAGAGGGTGGTTTGTCAGAGGTGGCAGATGGTACCGGTTTCTGTTTTTCTGGGGGCCTTCAACGCATTTCCGGAATATTATATCGGGATAGCTCAACTACTCTCATCTCTTCTGCCTACGTGACTGAGGTTCGCAGTAGGGGTAGTATTGAGCCATTGTCATGGGAAACAGGTCATTACAACTCGAAATTCCCGCGTTTCATTTTGGATTCTAGGATTCTGGCTCTCAATTCCGCAATTCCCAATCCCTCCGGGGTGTAGGCCAAAATCCAAAATCGGTATGACCGTATCTGTCACAGTTGTCGTGTTATAATAGACACCGAGTCGGGGCTTTGGGCTTTACTTTGGTGCTCATTCCTGATAAAAAATGGCCCTAAATCATTAAGAAACAGGGCGATTCAATGCTTCACCTAAAACCGGTGAAAGGGAAGCCAGCATGCGGGGTGGCCAGTTAGCCAGGCGATAGTCATTTCATGATCTCCCATCAAAAATAGCTGGCTGAAAAGCTATCTTTGGCCCAAAGAGGCCAAATAATCCAAGGAATGATTCATGGTAGAGCCCCTTTCTAACCAAATAATCGGGAAGATCAAGCAAGCCCCTGAACTATATCACAGGCTCGTTCTTGTTGTCGCTCCATCGGGCTTTGGGAAGACATCAGCCCTCAAAGAAGTGCGGCAGGGTCTGGGGGCACCCCTTATCAATGTGAATCTTGAGATCTCCCGACGCATGTTGGAACTGACGACTCGGCAGCGCGCACTTCAGGCATCCCGGCTTTTGGAGGACATCTTGAGACAGAACCGGAGTGATGTGGTACTCCTGGACAACATTGAGATTCTGTTTGAAAAGTCTCTTAAACAAGATCCGTTGAGGCTCCTTCAAGGGCTTTCCCGAAATAGAACAATTGTTGCCACCTGGAACGGAGAAATTAAGGACAATTACATGGTCTATGCCGCTCCCGAACATCCCGAATATCGCCGCTACCCTTGCCGCGACCTTCAGGTGGTGACACCGGAATGAGAGATGTGACGTCCAAATTGATAACGTTAGCATGGAAGGGTTTTGGAGATGAAATACAAGGAACTTATCCAATTTGAGCCCATCGAATCCGTGGTTCAACTCCGTGATGCTGATCATGAGGACTCCGCGCGGCAACTTGTTTCAACGTACGTGATCTCAGATGAAATGGCGGAAAAGCTCACCGAACTTGTTTTCACACACCTACAAGTCGATTATCCAACCGACAATAAGGGGCTCTTGGTCGTAGGCAATTATGGTACCGGCAAATCTCACTTGATGTCCCTGATCTCAGCAGCCGCAGAGAACGCCGACTTTGCAGACATTATTATCAGCGACCGGGTTTCAAAGGCTGCGAAAGAAATAGCGGGGAAGTTCAAAGTAATCCGTACTGAGATTGGCTCAACGACTATGTCTCTGCGGGACATTGTATTGGCTGCTCTGGAGGAGCGTTTAGGCTCGTGGGAAATAGATTATACCTTCCCGTCTGCGAGTGAGGTGTCCAGTAATAAACCGGCCTTTGAAGAAATGATGGCAACATTTCACAAGACGTTCCCGGACCGTGGCTTACTCCTTGTCGTAGATGAACTTCTCGACTATCTGCGCACTCGGAAAGACCAGGAACTTATCCTGGACCTGAATTTCCTCAGAGAAATTGGTGAGGTTTGTAAGGACATTCGTTTTCGATTCATCGCTGGTGTACAAGAAGCCATTTTTGACAGCCCCAGGTTTTCATTCGTTGCTGATAGCCTTCGTCGCGTTAAGGATCGCTTTCAGCAGATCCTCATTGCACGAAGAGACGTTAAGTTTGTCGTCGCTGAACGTCTCCTTAAGAAGACCATTGAACAACAGGCCAGAATAAGAGAGCACCTCACTTCCTTTGCCAAGTTCTACGGAGATATGAATGAGCGGACGGACGAGTTTGTCCGCCTGTTTCCGGTTCATCCGGACTATATCGATACCTTTGAACGTGTTACCGCTGTCGAGAAGCGCGAAATACTCAAGACATTATCCTTTGCCATGAAACGCCTGCTGGAAAAGGATGTTCCTGAAGACCAGCCGGGGCTCATCGCCTATGATAGCTATTGGGACACATTGCGTGAGAACCCATCTTTCCGAGCTGTGCCGGATATTAAAGCAGTGATCGACTGTGGCCAGGTCCTGGAATCCCGTATCAACCAAGCTTTTACCCGACCGGCCTACAAGCCCATGGCTCTACGAATCATTAATGCTTTGTCAGTCCATCGGCTTACTACCGGTGACATTCACGCCCCTCTGGGAGCCACCGCAGAAGAACTGCGTGACACCCTTTGTCTATACCAGCCTGGCATAGAGGACTTGGGCGGCGAGCCGGCAGAGGATCTCGTTTCCCAGGTGGAAACCGTACTCCGGGAAATCCACAAAACGGTGAGCGGACAGTTCATTTCCTCAAATCCGGATAATCGCCAGTATTATCTGGATCTCAAGAAGACTGAAGACTTTGACGCCATTATCGAAAAACGAGCAGACAGCCTGGATAGTGAACAACTTGATCGCTACTACTACGAGGGGCTGAAAAGGCTCATGGAGTGCACAGATCAGACCTATATCACCGGCTACAAAATCTGGGAACATGAGCTGGAGTGGTATACGCATAAGGCCGCCCGTCAGGGTTACCTCTTCTTCGGTTCTCCTAACGAACGCTCCACAGCCGTGCCACCTCGGGACTTTTACTTGTACTTCGTTCAACCCCATGATCCCCCGCGTTTTAAAGATGAAAAGAAGGCCGACGAAGTATTTCTCCGCCTCACCGGAGCGGACGATGATTTCAATGACACGCTGAACAAATATGCTGCGGCCCTTGACCTGGCTTCCACATCCTCCGGGCATGCTAAGAGCGTGTACGAATCCAAGGCGGAGGAAGATTTTCTCCGCAAGCTGGTCAGGTGGCTCAAAGAGCACATGAGCTCAGCATTCCAGATTACCTATCAGGGAAGAAAGAAATCCCTTGTGGAATGGGCAAAGGACAAGAATATCCGCGACCTGGCAGGGGTTCCATCTCATGAGCGCATCAATTTCCGAGATCTTATCAATGCAATGGCTGGCATTTGTCTGGAGACACACTTTGCTGATCTATCGCCGGAATATCCTCACTTTTCGGTGCTGGTCACCAGAGAAAACCGAATGCAGGCAGCCCAGGATTCCCTTCGATGGATTGCAGGTGCCACCCGAACAAAGCAGGCCACAGCAGTGCTCGACGCTTTGGAGTTGCTGGACGGTGAAAGACTCGCTCCGCAGAATTCCAGCTATGCAAAACATATTCTGGATCTTCTGGGCAAAAAGGGCGAAGGCCAGGTAGTTAACCGATCTGAAATCATCCAGGATGCGTATGGGGTCGAATACTTGGCTCCGAACATTTACAGGCTTGAGCCGGAGTGGGTTGTGGTCGTTCTAGCGAGCTTGGTGTACTCGGGTGATTTGGTTCTTGCCATTCCAGGGAAGAAATTCGATGCTACAAGCCTTTCTGTTTTTTGCGCTACGGCTGTTGATGACCTGGCCAGCTTCAAACACATCGAACGACCCAAGGAATGGAATCTCCCAGCCCTTAAGGCTCTGTTTGAACTTATGGGCCTTGCGCCAGGGCTTGCCAGCAACGTCACCCTGGGAAAAGAGGAGCCGGTCCAACAGCTTCAGCAGGCCGTCGCCCAGTCTGTAGAGAAATTGGTTCTATCGCAGCAGTATGTGCACGGCCGATTCCCCATCTGGGGCCAGAGCCTGCTTACCGAAGAGGAGGCAGAGAATTTGCTGGCCCGCTTGGAGCAAACAAAGACATTTCTGGAATCTCTCCAGGCCTATTCGACTCCTGGCAAGCTCAAGAACTTCCGGTATACAGCCAAAGATGTGAAATCACATCGGGAAGGCCTTAATACGCTTCAAGTGGTTGAGTCCCTAAAAGGCATGGCGGATGAGGTCGGGCCTATTTCCTCCTACCTCTCTACTGCCGAAGCTGTAATGCCTGGTGAACACGCGTGGACCGGGAAAGCGAAGAAAACAAGGGATCAGGTTCTATCTCAGATCATGGACGCTGATAAGCGGAAAGCTGCAACTTTCCGCCAGCAGGTCATGCGTAAGCTCGTCGATCTCAAGAAAGCCTATGTGAAGGAATACATGTCTCTTCATGCGAAGGCTCGGCTGGGGATTACTGATGACAAGAAGAAGACCCAGCTTATGCATGACGAACGCCTAAAAATCCTTCAAGAGATCTCTGTCATCGATGTGATGCCAAGTGCCCATCTGATTGATTTTCTGAACCGCCTCGCAGACCTCACACCCTGCTACCAGTTGACGGAGCCAGATCTAAAAGACTCGCCTGTTTGCCCGCACTGTTCTTATAAACCTGGCGCTGAAAAGTCTAAGGTGGCGGCGGCCACCCTTCTCCACCAAATGGACGATCAACTGGACAATCTTCTTTCCTCGTGGACTCGGACACTCCTCACAAACCTTGAGGACCCCACAATCCAAAAAGACTTGGGCTTGCTTAAAGCCAAAGACAGAAAGCATTTGAAAGCCTTCATCAAAACTCAGACCCTTCCGGAAGACCTTGGACATGATTTCATCCATGCTGTGCGGGAAGTGCTCTCAGGCCTGGTAAAAGTAGAGGTAAGGATTGAAGACCTGAGATCCGCGCTGCTAAGAGGTGGTGCCCCGGCAACACCGGATGAATTGAAGAAGCGCTTCGACGAATATTTGGCTGATCTCACAAAAGGCAAAGATCCGAGCAAGGTCAGGATTGTGCTGGAATAGGGAGAATATAATGACAGAGCATAAGTTTATCAGAACCATTCAGCTAACAAATTTCCTCTCTTACGGGGAAGACACTGCCGAAATAGAATTGGAGTCGTTGAACGTACTGATCGGACCGAACTGTTCGGGTAAGTCCAATCTAATAGAGGCCTTTGCTCTTCTGCAAGCTACACCGAGGGATCTGACTGCCCCAATCCGTGAAGGCGGAGGTGTGACCGAGTGGCTTTACAAAGGAAAGAAGGGTACCCCAGTAGCTGAAATCAATGTAACGTTGAATTACCCCGATGAACCTATTCCCCTTAGGTACCGGCTCAGTTTTACTAAGGTCGGGCAACGGTTTGAGCTGGTGGATGAGGCTGTTGAGTGCGAGCGTCCGACAAAGCCTGATGAAGAAGATGTTTATTTTTTCTATCGTTATAATTGTGGCAATCCTGTTTTGAATGCCATAATCACCCCCCCTGATGTAAAGGAGACCCGTACTGTCCAAGAATCTCTCAGCCATTATGCTAAAGCCTTTCCTAGAGCGACGGGGCAAAAGCGCATGGTTCGGTCACTTCGAAGGGAAGATCTGGATATTCACCAGTCGGTGCTGTCCCAACGAAAAGACCCGGACCAATACCCTGAACTCACATATCTGGCCAATGAATTCTCAAGGATTGAATTATACCGGGAGTGGAATTTGGGGCGTTATACACCGCCGCGACTTCCCCAAAAAGCAGACCTTCCTGAAGATTTTCTTATAGAAGATGCCAGCAATCTTGGCCTGGTACTAAATGATTTGCAGCACCAGCCGGGAACAAAAAGGTTAATTATCGAAAAACTGAAGATCTTTGACGAGGGCATAGAGGATATTACTACCAGGATACACGGTGGAACCGTACAGATTTTCCTGCACCAAAAGGGGCTGACCCAGCCCATTCCAGCCACACGCCTGTCAGACGGCACCCTTCGGTACTTGTGTTTGTTGACACTGCTTTGCCATCCAGCACCTCCTTCAGTATTGTGCATTGAGGAACCAGAACTAGGGCTGCATCCTGATATCCTCCCAACTATCGCTGAGTTACTTATTGAGGCATCGGACAAGACACAGTTGATCGTTACAACCCATTCCGATATTCTTGTATCGGCTCTCTCAGATACTCCGGAAAGTGTGCTTGTGTGCGAACGCGATGATACAGGGACTCACTTAAGACGTTTAAAAAAGGACCAGCTCAAGGAATGGTTGGATAAGTATTCCTTGGGAGAACTGTGGCGCATGGGGGAAATAGGAGGGACCCGGTGGTAAATGAGATCCGTATATATGCTGAGGGCGGGGGAGACGGCAAAGATACTAAGGCCGCTATTCGCCGGGGTCTTGGACAATTCCTGAGCCAGCTCCGCGGTCTTGCCCGGGAACGTCGAATCCGCTGGAATATCATCGCCTGCGGTCCGCGGAATGCGGCTTTTGACAACTTCAAAATGGCCTTGAGAAGCCATCCAGATGCTTTCAATGTTTTGCTTGTTGATGCCGAAGGGCCAGTGAACCAAACCGCGTGGCGCCATCTTCAGGAGAGAGATGGATGGAATCCTGCTGGTGTTTTGGACGAACATTGCCATTTGATGGTTCAGATGATGGAGGCATGGTTAGTAGCTGACATCGACATACTGGAATCGTTTTATGGCAATGGATTCAGGCGTGGGGTGATCCCGGCGAGGGACGAAGTCGAAGCAATTGACAAAGCGGTACTTGAAACGGCTCTGCAGAATGCTACGCGTGACAGTCGCAAAGGCCCCTACCACAAGATCCGGCACGGGTCAAAGTTGCTTTGCCTTATCGACTCCCAAATCGTTCGGTCCAAAGCGCCACATTGTGAAAGACTGTTCGAGACGCTGACTCGTGAGATAGAAGGCAGGGAAGAATAAGGTTACCTCGCAAGACTTCTTGGACCGGGCCACTCGGACCGGGATAGGCGCATCGACTGGGAAGAGGCCAAGACCCGGGTGCTGAGTGTGCTCAAACAGCGAGAGAATCGGGGCGACCAAGGCCTGTCTAACCAGGAAATCCGGCAGATTACCCATTTTGACCGCGGGCAGGTGAAGCGCCTCATGGCGGAATTACAGCATGAAGGCGCTGTGATGCTTCAGGGTAAAGGAAGAGGATCGCGATGGGTATATTTGGGTGACGGAAATGGATAGAAATGGATTTGCGCCATTTCATGAGCCATTTATACGCAAAAATGGCTCACCAAAATGGAATGTGCCATTTTATGGGCATTTCTACCGGCAACTATTGGAGCAATTCTACAAAGAATTGCTCGGAAAATTGCTCACGAGCATTAAAGCGAGCATTTAACCGGTTCTAATGCTCGGTCGGATTGGAGTTCGCATAAGCGCTCCCATTATGTGACCAGCTATATGAACTCATGTAGAATCGCATATAGAAAGTTGCACACCGGAATCCCGCGGGCAATTGATCGCGGGCAATCTGCGAGCATTTGGCTATAGGCAGGTAGTAGCTTCGAGTTGCGAGGATTGAAAGATTCAAAGACATAGAGGCTTGGCAAAAGGCCGGGTTACTGACGAAGACCATTTGTGCTGTGACCGCGATAGCGACTTTGCTCGTGACTTCGGTCTGCGCGATCAGACTCGCCACGCCATGATAAATGCCATTTTTGAAGCCATTTATGGAGAAAAATGCAACAATAAATGATGCAAAGCCGTTTTATGTCCATTAATCATAATGAAAGTTCGACTCAAATGCTCACGAGCATTGATAGCAGCAATACGCCTATTTAATGCTGGATTTAATGCGTAGAAACATTAGCAATTTGCACAAATACTCTTACGCGTCGAAAAGGCGATTTGTTTGAGGCTTAGAATTCGGTCTAATAACGCTTTATCTCGCACAGCCAATGAATCATAGTCTTATTGAAGAGTTGCGTAGAATTTATCACTCTGGAAAGGGCGGCTTTGAAGGTTTGATTGCCGGTCTGTTGGAAAACCTGACTGGTAGATCTTTTCATCTTGCTCGCTCCGGCAGCCAATCCGGTCGTGACATGAGTTCTGACCGCCATGGAGGAAGTATCATTGCGGTGGAGTGTAAGCGTTATGGCAAAGAAACTGAACTTAACGAACGGGAATTATTGGCCGAATTGGTGCAAGCCCACATTGACATACCTGATTTAGATCTCTGGGTATTGATTGCCAGCAGGGATATTCCTGATCAACTATTGACGTTACTTGATAAACAGGCGGTCCAACTAGGTGTAGAATTTCGCGCCATCTCAGCCGGAGATGGTTCACCTAGTTCTTTGGAATGCCTCTGTGCTTATGGTGCGCAGATAGTTATGGACCACCTCGCTTCCATCTCGTCTGAGCCAGAGAGACAGCGGGTCCAGATTGAATTGGAGAATATCGCAAAGAACTCAAATTTTACGACCGTCATAGAACGGCTTAAAAACAGTTTTACAGCCGCAAATATAGGCTATGAGCATTGGCGTGCTGAACAGAATCAGTGGTTAAGGCAACGTTTCTGCACAGAAAATGCGAGCCGAAGCGCCTTTGGACAGGTACTTCATGTCGCCTCAAAAGAAGTCGACTTGGTCAAACGCAGCACAGCGTGGCAGGAATTGGACGACTGGTTATCTTCCTGGTCAAAGACACAATCCCACTTTGTGCTTTTGGGGGATGAAGGGGATGGCAAAACATGGGCTGTTGCGTCATGGCTTAATTGGCAAATACAGAACACTGAAAATTTTCCGCCTGTAATTTTTCTTTCCTCTTCTCATCCAAGATCAAATGGGCCGGCATCTCTGTTATCTGAAGCCATTGCTCGACAGATAGGCAAACAGCATCATACATATTGGGAAAAGCGTTTAGAGCGATGGGCGCAACGCCCTGTTGGAGATTCACCAGTTGCTCTTCTGGTACTGGACGGCATCAATGAACGCCGCACTCCTCAATGGTGGCGGGAACTCATTGAAGGGCTTATGAATTCGCCCTGGCTGGAGCAAATAGCCGTTTTAATTACGGTCCGTACGGGTTATTGGAAACGCTACTTTTCGATACTTCGGCACCTCAACGTGCGCTCCACCACGCTCCCACCGTATGACGATACTGAGTTGGACATCGCTCTTCGGCGACATCACTTGGCCCGGTCGGATATCGCTGATAGCGTGCTGCCGTTGATTTGCAAACCACGCTATCTTGACCTGGTTGTAAAACATAGACAACGAATGGCCGAGAGCGGCGATCCTACAGTAGCCAGGCTTATATATGAGGACTGGCGTGATCGCTGGTCACGAAAAACCAATCTTCCCATTGATGATCAGGCATTTCAGGGCATAATAAAAGGATTTGCTGACAAAGCATGCCAAGGCGGCAATCAAATCTCTGAAAGGGATGTCGCTAATCAATTGCCGCTCATCAATGACAGACAAGCTGTGCTCGATGATTTAGTGAGTGGCGGTATCTTGCATGGTCAACCCGGTTCTTACCGGGTGGACAAACGTCGCCTGATCCTAGGTTTTGGTCTTCTGCTAGCGGACCAAGTCGAGCAGGCGGTTTTGGATCATGGTCCCAGCCTTGATGAAACCATTGCCAATTGGTTGGAACCTCATCAGGAGATGGATATCAAGGCTGCGATATTAGAATCAGCGGCACTCCACGCCCTATCACTTAAGAATAATTTCCCTGAACCTTGTCAAGTGGCCTTACTGCAGGCTTGGCTTGAGAGCAAGAACCTGCAAGAAAAAGCTGATGAAAATTTTAGCGCCTATCTGCCTATCCATCCCGTTGCCTATTTAAAATTGGCGGAAGTCATATGGTCTGATATTCACGACAATCCATGGGGCCAGGATCTGCTCATGCGATCCTTACTGCACTGGAGAAATTCTCCATCTGTGCAATCTATACTTCCCGAGATATTTGAGCGTTGGCTGGGACTTATTCATCCTGATGGGCATCCGTTCCAGCGTCGTGAAAACAAGCCTGAGGAAGTTGAGAAGGTAAGAAGAAAGATTGCCGAGCGAGCAGAACAGGAACTTTTACCAGGGCCAATGGAATTTGCCGGTTATCGGCTGACGGTTATTATGGACGACGGTCTGTTGCGGCTCGGCCGGGCGGCACTTGCTGTCATTTCACATCTTCCGCGTAAACCCTATCTCCGGGCCATTGCTATCGGGTGTTTAGCCGAGGCGATTATGGATTTTCCTGACAAGTACGAGCTGTTCGGCTGGGTAGTACATTCGTCGCCGGAACCACTTTGGCCGGAAATCGAAGGGCACGCCAAGACTCTACTGGATCACGACCATATTGCAAGCAAACAAGCAGCATACCGTCTTCTTTCCTTTGAAGGCAGTGAGCATGCAGCCCAAATGCAGAAGAAACTTCCGGAAAATCTATTTCCACCCCACCCGTTGTTGGAAATGCATCAAAAAGATCCCTGCAACTCAGTGTTTACTTGGAGCCGGACAGAATTGGAGCTTTGTCTCAAACGGAAAAATATGGCTCCGTCCTGGATTGCACGTAAAATTCAATCGTTTTGCCGTGATCCAAAACTCCCCGTTGCCCCTAATCTGGGCGCCATCCTTGCACCCTTAGCTGATCAAATTCCAGTGGAAAAGATATGGTCGGGTATCTATCAGACCGCAGAAGATGATTTTCTCAAAGAGATTGAACCTGCGTTGTGTGCATATGCGCCTGATGCTGCTGCGAAAATTTATCGTTCAATTGCCAAAACGGTTGATAGCCGAAGGGGAATAGCCCTCCGACAATTGGCCTTACAGATAACCAAACACGAGCTGATATTGGACGATGAAGCGAAAAAATGCCTACAAGCAGCGTGGCGCCGCATAGTAGAGCAACTTGAAACAGGTAGCAAAGATGAACATCTGACCGAGAAATTTCTTTTTCACATAGTTTTACAGGATGCAGATTCAGAGCAGCAACTGACATATCTTCTCATAAGGCCACCGGCTGCGGCAGACCTTATTTCATTTGAGCATTTCTTCAAGGCCCCTGGAGACTGGCAGGACGTCAATAAAAGATTGGCAGAGGGGGACGCTTGCGATATTCGCCGCATTCTATGGTTTCTGTCCGTAAATCCTCAGGATATCCCTGAATTCGTCACGTCCAAAGTGGTTTCATTAATGGGACATAAAGACGGTCTTGTCCGGAGCCTTGTCCTGCAGCTTTTATATAAGCAGGGAAACGAAAAGGATATCAGAGAGTTCATCCAAGGCCAATGGGCCTGCGAGCCGGATCATCACAAGCTGGAAAACCACTGGGGCAACTTGCTGTTGGCCAGATACAGTAGCAATTTGCCGTATACCGAATTGCGTTGTCGGGTGCATCCCTCGTATTTAGGATTTGCCGTGGCACAAAGGAACGGAAACGAAGATGAAGTCAACCAATATTCTGAAGACATCCAGCGTATATGGGAGACACTGGTCGAAACAACGCCGGATATCCCTTCCGACTTTCCTGCTGCGGAGGTGAGATGCGATTTGACTGCGCGTGATATTCCCATTGATATGATCGGGTTATCTGACACGCTGTTTTCCAGATCGGTCAAGTTTATCAGCCGTGATGCCTTTTGGGGCGGAATGCCTGGAGGCAGTCCTCAGAAATCGTTGGCAGATGTATTTAAACCCGTAAGTGATGAGCAGTTGGAAACCCTAGGAGAAATTATCCGGGAAACGATCGAACAACAAACCAAAGCTGGTAATATCTGGTTTTCGACATGTTTCAGCATCCACACCCTTGACATAGTGGTGCGATATCGCCCCGATCTCGTCGATATCTGGCTGGCGGGTATTACTGACGATGACCTATCTTCGAAACAACGCCTTATTAAAGGCCGCAGTTTCTATGAATCTTTATGCCAGGTGCTGCTTTCTATAGATCCACCAAAAGGACTGAATCTTTATCATCGTCTGAGCGAGGTGCATCCGGCGATTAATTTTGTGGTCAGGGGAACAGGTATTCCAGTGTTGCGCTACGCACTGTTTAACGCCCGTGATGTCCCAGAGGTAATACACGCATGGGATCAATGTTTACAACAATGCAAAACAGACCAAGATCTTTTGGAATTGGTAATAGTTGCCCAGGCAGGCAATGGGCTTAAGTGGCTAGAATCCAGGGTGGAACAGGATTTGGAATCCGCAGTGATGTTTAAACAGTCTCGTGCGTTGATCACTCGAGGACTTCTGGCGGCCAAAAATACGGGCGAATGGTTGGCACGGCAAACCAAACCCCAAGCGGAAACCTGGTTCGATCGAGTTGCAGATAAGGCTTACTCATACTGGCAGACCGATACTTGGGCCAAATATTGGTTTGAACGATTTTTGATCGTTGAAAATGATATCCATGCTTGGGCGGCGTTTCGATTATTATTGAAATGCGCAGACCGACGGTTTTGGACTTGGCAGGATGAATTCCGGTCAACCGCGCTTTTCCGTGATGCTACTCATCGTCGCCTTAATTTTCTTAATAACAACACAGATACGCTACGTAATTCCATCAAACAAAATGAGAAGGCAATGGCTGAGAATTTCCTTGCAACCAAAGTGTTGGATAACCAAGCATGGCCGTGGATGCGAGTAGAAATTTGATGATATGAAACAGAATTCATTATTCACAGACCAGCAAAAAACTGACAAGGGACCGGTCGAATGCCTCGGTATGACCTTTGAGAACGACGAGAAACGCCGGGAGTACTTCCTGGAGAAACTGCGTGAGAAGCTTAAGGACCCGGAGTTCCGCAAGATCGAGGGCTTCCCCATCGGCGAGGACGAGGACATCCTGGCGCTGTCCGATCCGCCGTATTACACGGCCTGTCCGAATCCTTTCATTGAGGATTTTATTAAGCAGTATGGAAAGCCGTATGACCCGGTATCAGATGACTATCGACGGGAACCCTTCGCGGTAGATGTGAGTGAGGGAAAAGGAGACAGAAGCTATTATATACATACTTATCACACTAAAGTGCCGCCCTCGGCTATCGCAAAGTATGTGTCGCATTACACTTCGGAGGGTAGCCTGATACTTGATTGTTTCTCTGGAAGCGGCATGACAGCCATTGGTTCATCGCTTGCTTCACAAAACACGGCTGCAACACTATTGGTTGATCTGTGTACAAGTGCGGGCTTTATTTCCTATTTCCACAACCTTTTTCGCCCCAGCAATAATGACTCTCGCGTTCTCGAATCTTTAGTAGATGAACTTCGCGACTCCTTCGGAGATTGGTACTACACCAAACACACTGGATGGCCCGCATCTCTTGAAGCTCCAGCGAGCTGGAAGACGCGAAAACAGATTAGCACGCAGGTCGGACAGATACGTTATGTAGTATGGTCTATTGTTGTCTCGTGTCCTCAATGCAGCCACATAGCAAGTCTTTGGGATCTGTGCGTCAACCTTCATGAGAATACTAGTGCAAAATCATTCAAATGTCCGTCTTGTGATTCAAATCTTGCCTATGAGCGCAAATACGCAAAGAAATACGGAGCCCAGCTTGTCGACAAAATGTACGAAACAGTTCATGATTCTTTGCTTGGTACAACATTGCGGAGAGTGAAACGTATACCAGTTCTTGTGTCTTATCATTTTCAAGGCAAGCGTTTCGAGAAATGTCCGGATAATGAAGATTTGTTGAACATCAAGAAAGCTGAAGGTAGGCCAGTCAAGCATTGGTGCCCGACAGGTAGAATGCCAGAAGGGGATGAGTCGAGGCGTAATGACGAGGCTGGATTAACACATGTTCATCACTTCTTTTCGGCAAGAACGCTTCATGTATTGGCTGCAGCAGCAAAACAACTAAGATCGGAGAAGCCTGCTCTCCTTGGATTGCTGACAAGCATCCTTCAAAGATGCTCGTGGCAGAATAGGTATATGCCTCAGCACCGGGGAAATAGGTCGAGGGAGGTAGTCGGACCACTTTCAGGTACTCTTTATGTCCCGTATTTTTCTCTTGAGATTAATCCCATTGAATACATCAACGGAAAAGGAATATCAGCGCTGAGAAATCTTTCAAAGATACCTATGACAAAGAGCATTATTTCAACTCAGTCTGCGAGTAGCTTAGAGTGTCTTTCCGGGCAACCAAGTTCTGTGGACTACGTCTTTGTTGATCCTCCATTCGGTGCGAATCTTCAGTACACAGAGTTGAGCTTTGTTGTTGAGAGTTGGCTTAAAGTTGTCACTTCAAATAAGGAAGAAGCGGTAGTAAACAAAACCAGAGAGATTACAGTTGATGCGTATGCAAATCGAATTAGAGACTCGTTGCGATCTGTTTATCGTATGCTAAAGCCGGGCAGATGGATGACAGTGGAATTTCATAATTCCCAAAATGCCATTTGGACGGCTATTCAGACAGCAATTAATGAGGTCGGGTTCATCGTTGCTGATGTTAGAACTCTCGACAAGAAAAAAGGAACTACGAAGCAACTTACTTTGGCAAATACAGTAAAGCAAGATTTGGTTATTACTGCCTACAAACCTAACGATGGCCTTGAAGAACGCTTCAAGATTGAAGCTGGAACCGAAGGCGGCGTCTGGGATTTCGTCCGCACGCACTTGAAGCAGCTACCGGTATTCGTCTCCAAGAACGGCCAGGCCGAGGTCATCGCCGAACGCCAGAACTTCCTGCTCTTCGACCGGATGGTAGCTTTCCACATTCAGCGCGGGGTGACGGTTCCCTTGTCCGCCTCTGAATTCTATGCTGGATTGGAACAACGCTTCCCCCCACGCGACGGCATGTATTTCCTACCCGATCAGGCGGCCGAGTACGACAAGAAACGCATGACCGTTAAGGAAGTCCTGCAACTCCAGCTTTTTGTTTCCGACGAGGCGTCGGCCATCCAGTGGCTCAAACAGCAGATCACCAAGAAGCCGCAGACCTTCCAGGACATCCACCCGCAGTTTATGAAAGAAATCGGCGGATGGCAGAAGCATGAAAAGGCGCTGGAGCTGTCCGAGCTCCTGGAGCAGAACTTCCTCCGTTACGATGGCAATGGCGAGGTGCCAAGCCAGATCCACAGCTACCTGTCCTCGAACTTCAAGGAACTGCGCAACTTGTCCAAGGACGACCCAGCCCTTCGCTCCAAAGCCAAGGACCGATGGTACGTACCTGATCCGAATAAAGCAAGTGACCTGGAAAAGCTGCGTGAGCGGGCCCTATTGCGAGAGTTCAACGAATACCTGGAATCAAAGCAAAAACGCCTAAAGGTGTTCCGCCTCGAAGCCGTGCGCGCCGGTTTCAAGAAAGCCTGGCAGGAACGTAATTACCAAATCATCATCGATGTAGCTCGCAAAATTCCCGAAAAGGTTCTCCAAGAAGACCCCAAACTCTTAATGTGGTATGATCAGGCAATTACGAGAACGAATGGGAAGAGTTAGAAAAAAGAGGTGAAAAAATGACAGATACGGAACAATCAAAAAGGAGCTTTCTTGATCAAAGTGAAGTCGTTTGCGCCGTTGACCACACAGGTGTCGAGACAGAGGATACAGAAGGCGACGAAAGAATTACAGAACCATTTGATCCTACTTTAATTAGGGTGGAAACTAGGCCAATGTCTATGGATTTAATAATTGCACGAATTAGGGAGGGAGAGCTGGATCTAACGCCTGGCTTTCAGCGAAAGGCCGGAATATGGAGTGATGCGGTACAAAGCCGTTTGATCGAATCCATGTTGATTCGTATTCCGCTTCCAGCGTTCTATATGGATGCAACTGACGAAGACAGGTGGTTGATTGTAGATGGCCTACAAAGATTAACAACAATCAAAAGATTTGTGATCGAAAAAGGACTCAAACTCACTGGTTTAGAGTTCCTTGATCAGATTGAAGGAAAGGTCTTTGATGAATTGCCCAGAGCTTTTCAACGACGGATCAATGAAACACAAGTTACCGTTTACTTGATTGAACGAGATACGCCATCTGAGGTCAAATTCAATATTTTCAAAAGAATTAACACTGGAGGACTTCCGTTATCACCACAAGAAATCAGGCATGCGCTCAATCAAGGCAGCGCGACAGAAATGGTTACCGTTTTAGCCAATTCAAGCGAATTTAAGAAGGCTACGGATTATGGCATTCGTGACAAAAGAATGGCCGATCAGGAGTGTGTCCTTCGTTTTATGGCATTCACGATTTCTCCATACACTAATTACAAGAGCAAGGATTTTGATAGTTTTTTGAATAGGGCAATGGCAACTATTAATAGAATGCCTAAACCCGAAATAGAGAATCTAAAAGGACAATTCTTGCGTTCGATGGTCGCAGCATATAATCTTTTTGGAAGATATGCATTCCGCAAGTTATATCAGAGAAATGGTTGGAGATACCCCATCAACAAGGCATTGTTTGAGGCTTGGTCTGTGAATCTTAATCTCCTAAATGAAAAACAACTTGCAACGTTGCAAAAAAGAAAGGATTCTTTGATTGACGAATTCATTAAACTCATGAACGACCGTGATTTTGAAAGCGCCATCTCTCAGGGTACTGGTAGTATTGCCAGGGTTAATCTCAGATTTTCCGCCATCGAACATCTGCTCAAGGAGGTTCTCTCATGATACGGTTAGTACACCTAAAGAATTTCAAATGCTTCAGAGATCAAGTGTTCGAGTTGAGGCCGCTTACTTTGCTTTCAGGTCTCAACGGAACAGGAAAATCTTCTTTGCTGCAAGCTTTGATTCTGTTGCGTCAATCTTTTAGGATGGGGTTATTACGGTCCACTGGCCTTGCCCTAAATGGGGATCTGGTGCGTCTTGGTACAGCACATGACGCCCTTTGTGGAGACGCAGAAGAGGAAATAATTGGTTTTGAAGTGGTTTTGGAAGAAGGGACGCAAGGACAATGGCGTTTTGATTACGACCAGAAAGCAGACGTGATGAATATCGCAGTTGGCCCAGAATCCTCTGAAATATTTGAATCCTCCCTTTTCAATGACAATTTTCACTATCTTGAGGCGGAGCGTACGGGGCCAAGAACATCCTTCCAAATGTCCGATTTCCACGTTCGACAGCACAGACAACTCGGCACACGGGGCGAATATACAGAGCATTTTCTCTCAGTATTTGGCAGTGAAGATATACACCATAGACTTCTTGCACATCCTAGTACTGAATCTCTCAAGCTCCGCGATCAAGTCGAAGCGTGGATGGGCCTTGTAAGTCCAGGTACTCGCATTCATATTGATTCACATCCTGGGATGGATCTTGTTAGCCTCCTGTATTCCTTTGAAACCAGAACGCAAGTGAGTAATAGATTCAGGTGCACCAATGTAGGTTTTGGAATAACTTATACTCTGCCCGTAATCGTTGCGTTGCTTTCTTCACCTCCCGGGTCCTTGCTCCTGTTTGAGAATCCCGAAGCACATCTTCACCCCATGGGTCAAGTTCAAATAGGTGAACTGGTTGCCCTCGCAGCGAGTTGCGGAATACAGGTTGTGGTGGAGACCCACAGTGATCATGTGCTGAACGGTATTCGCCTTGGGGTTTATAATGGAAAGATTGAGCCAGACAAAGTGCAACTCCATTTCTTTGAGCGCCTGGAGCAGGAAGAACAGAGTCAGATTTCTATCATATCACCTAAAATTGATCGCAACGGAAGAATTGACCGCTGGCCGGACGGGTTTTTTGACGTGTGGGATAAGTCTCTGGAAGCTTTGCTGGAACCAAAGGAGGGGTAGGAGTTTTGTATGGACTTAGACATGGTGCTGAATGAGCTATCCATCAATACACCTGCGAATGATGTTCAAACTGCTCAACTCTGGATGTCAGATGTAATCGCCACTGTGCGGGCTGCTTCACTAGCAGGCGTAAGGCGGGTACTTCGCACCCATATTGATATGAATCGTACCCCTCTTGCCGAAGATTATCCATTGGCCCGCTGGCGTAATGATCACAATGTAGATTTGGAGGCC
>DAOVEU010000360.1:0-3064 GCA_030668805.1 Desulfobacterales bacterium | reverse complement strand
TGACTATGGGCAAGCAGCGGATCTTTTTTTCCTTCATGATGATCGATGCCTTCATCATGGAGGCATCCTCATCTATGGTAACGACATCAGTCGTCATCCACCCCTTTACTAACATAGAATTTTCCTCCCCATTGTGTGTTTTGTGTTTACACTGTTTGTTGTGTTTTTTGTGTTTGTTGTGTAAGTCAAACAACCGTTCAGGGGTTCAGAGGTTCAGGGTTCAACACACCACCCACACCGCCATATCCCTTGCCTGTTGGACGATCTTGTTGGAGACACTTCCAAACAGGAAACGCTCTGTACGTGAGATCCCACGACGACCAATCATGATGGACCCGTATCCACCCTCCCTGGCCTCCTTCAGGATGGTTCGGGCCACACCGGGCGCTCTTGTTTCAAGACGGGTCTTGATGGCAAAGCCAGGGACATCAGTTTCCATCAAATAGGTCTTGGCCTGAGAAAGCATGTCTTCGGCATCATCGACCACCCTTTGCTCAATGGTGGACTCAAGCTCTGCCAGTCCTGTCCACATCAAGGGCATCTCCCTTACGATCAGCGGGGCAACGACATGTAAGATGGTCACTTCCATGGGACCCGTCTCAGCAAGGAGCCATGCGACCTGGTCCAGGACACGTTTAGAATTTGGAGAGCTGTTTATTGGGACCAGAAGCTTTCGCGACTCAATCTTGCCATGTACCACACAAAGAGGCAGCCCCTTGCTGTGCTGGAGCACCTTGTGTGTGACACTTCCCATAAAAAACTCCTCTACAGCGCTCATACCATGCCGTCCCAGCACGATTGCATCATAGGTGCCCCCCTGTTCAAGCCCAAGAATATCCCGGGCTACACCAGCAGAACGCTCCTTGACCAGGGGGCGGATGTTGTCCTTGGGAATACCCGCCGCGGCCAAAATCCCCGTGGCCTCCTCCAGCAGGAAGGTTGCTCTGTGGCGATCTTCCTCTTGAAGTCGCCCCGCGAAGTCCTGAATCTGTAACAGCTCGGCCATGCTTTCCCCTGGTTCCAGAAAAAGGGGTGGGATGTCAGGGAGGATATGGAGCAGGTCTATCATTACCCGCGCACCTCTCCCCAAAATGAATCCAAGGTATTTAACCGCCCCCATGCTTGCAGGCGACCCATCGATTCCTACTAGAATGTGTTTTCTCATGTCCGTCGTCGTCCGTTGTTTGTCAATGAAAGTGAGCTAAAGTGAGCTAAAGTGCCTAAAGTTGTGAATCCGCAATCCGCATTCGTTTCATTCCGCATTCCGCATTCCGCATTCTAAATTCCCCTCCCTGCCATCATCTCCCTGGCGTGATCCAACGTCTTCGTGGTAATCTTCACCCCTCCCAGCATGCGAGCCATCTCTTTTACACGGGCTTCTCCGTGCAAGGCCGTAATCGTGGTACTGGTACGGCCTCTGTGAATCTTTTTGGCAATCCTGAAATGATGCTTACCGGACTGAGCGATCTGGGGAAGGTGTGTGATGCAGATCACCTGATGAAAGCGTGCCAGGGTCTGAAGCTTCTGGCCCACGACTTCGGCTACACCACCGCCGATGCCTGCATCTACCTCATCGAAGATTAGGGTCTCCACAGACTCCTTTGTCGCCAAAATCGCCTTCAGCGCAAGCACAATCCTGGAGAGCTCACCGCCTGATGCGATCTCCACAAGCGGCCTTAAATCCTCACCCACGTTGGGAGCAATCAGGAAGTCAACACGATCTATGCCCGTAGCCTCTATACCCATGTTGTCCAAAACAAGATGAGGATCTGTACTCTCATCAACCGGGCTGGGTTTGAACCTTACCTGAAACCGGGTTCCCGACATCCCCAGCGAGGCCAACTCGTGCTGAACTTTTGCCGACAGTCGTTCCGAAGCTTTTCTCCTCTTCTCGGATAGCTCACGGCACAGCTTGCAGAGTTTTTTGTGCAACTCGTCAAGCCTTTCCTCCACCTCGGCTATTCGTTCGGGCAGCAACGATATGCGCTTTAGTTCCTTTTCTGCTTCCTTGCCGTGGGCCAGGACCGATTCAAGGGAGCCCCCGTACTTTCGCTTTAGTCTCTGAAGCAGATCGAGCCGGAGCTCTACATCTTCCAGCCGGTTGCTATCAAAAACAACCTGGGGAAGATAGCCCCGCAGATCATTGGCAATATCTTCCAGTTGAAAAGAGGCTTCCTGCACCCTTTCTGCCATGGGGGTCAGGGAGGAATCTATGTCGCTGAGTGTTTGAAGCTCCCGTGCAACCTCGGTCACATGTTCAACCACGGCTCCTTCTGCCCCGTAGAGCCGGTTTACACAACTGCCCACGGTCTCGTACAGCCGTTGGGCATGTTTCAGGCGTTGCCGTTCCTGCTCGAGCTCTTTATCTTCATCGTGAGCTATCCTCGCCTGCTCGATTTCACCACACTGGAACTCAAGCAGCTCCCTTTTTTGGGTTTGCTCAACGTGTTGACGCTTTAGGCCAGCCCATTCCCTGACTGATAGAATCATCTGTTCATGGCACTCCGAGACCCGGCCTCGCAACTCGCACGAATCTCCGAACTGGTCAAGCACCAAAAGGTGTTGTTCCGGTTTCAATAAACTCTGGTGGGCATGCTGACCAGAGATGCTCGCAAGGTGCTCGTTGATCTGAGAAAGCATCTGCACGGTGGCCAGCCGGCCATTGATGTAGATCCTGTGGCGGCCGTTTCTTTGAATGATGCGACGGACCAGCAGGCCTTCTGACAGATCGACCCCCTGCCTATCTGCAACCTTTGCTGCCGGACTTTCAGGCGGCACTTCAAACAGGGCTTCCAGTTCGGCATTTTCTTCAGAGGTACGTATCAGTTCGGGCGAGGCACGGCTGCCCAGGATCAGGTTTACGGCATTTATGATGATCGATTTGCCGGCACCTGTCTCTCCGGTCAATACAGTGAGCCCTTTTTCAAAGCTAATCGAAAGGTCGTCAATGATTGCAAAATTTTTTATGGCGAGTTCCCGAAGCATCCGCTTATGAATTGAAGATTGAAGATTGAAGATAACCGTTCACCGCAGAGCACGCAGAGTCCGCAGAGAGACTATTTTT
>DAOVEU010000301.1:0-3540 GCA_030668805.1 Desulfobacterales bacterium | reverse complement strand
ATAAAGCTGGTATCCGGGATATCGCCAGGGCCGTTGCACAGCCTGACGGGAGGCGATGGGGGCACAGCCCGGTGCTTGTTGCCCTGAAGCGGGCATTGAAGACTTTGGAGGGTCTTCCTGTGGACCGATCTCAGGAGCGTCCCACCATAGGCATCGTGGGGGAATTCTACACGGTTTTAAACACCTGGGCCAATCAAGACCTTGTCCGTACCCTTGAAAGACTGGGGGCTGAGGTGAAGATCCACGGGCTTACAGTTGTGAATTGCTATTCGCTCTTTTCCGACCACTACTATGTGAGGAATCGCCTCAGAGAGAAAAAGCTGACCTCTGCCCTCTACTACCTGATGCGCAAGCAGTGGGTAAAGTTCTGGACAAACCGCATGGAAGGGTGTTTGGGTCAGGAGCTTCGGCCCTTTGGCATCCTTGATGTTCCCACCATACTTAAGGAGTGCGAATCCTTCATCTATTATGACATCGATCCTATCCTGGCAACCTTAACTACCCGGGTTCGCTGCTTTGCTGCCCAAGGTATATGCGGCATCTGCAACCTGTATGTACTCAACTGCATGCTCGGCAATATCACCGTCCCTATCTTCAAAAATGCCTTGAAAGCTTATAAGGGCCTTCCCTTGCTAGCGGCTGTATATGACGGCCAGAAGCAGACCAACATGCTTACCCGGATCGAGGCCTTTATGCATCAGGCCAGGCTCTACCAGGAACGATATAGAGAAAGTTAAAGTGAGCTAAAGTGCCTAAAGTGAGCTAAAGTGCCTAAAATTAAAGGAGGAACAACAAGTTATCTGCAACGCGTTTCTTTGGAAATTGTGGGGCGTTTCGTCTAACCTATTGTTTTTACTGAAAGCTCAGGGCTGATAGCTGAGCAATTCCCCTTACTTTAGACACTTTAGCTCACTTTAGCTCACTTTAGCTCACTTTAGGCACTCTACGATTGGATTTTGGCTTTGACATTTGAAACATGAGTGTTAGCGTAGAATATTTATGATGAAATCGACAGCTGACATGAAATTGAGTCGAAAGGTCATTATTCCAAACGAACTCGGGCTGCATGCCCGGGCTGCGTCCAAGATTGCCCGATTGGCTGAGGAGGCCCGTTCTAAGGTCTATATCGTTAAGGATGGTCAGGCGGTGGACGCAAAAAGCATCCTTGACGTTATGGCCCTTTATTGTCCCTCTGGCACGGAGGTTTTGGTCAAGATAACGGATCCTGGTGACGTAAAGGCATTGAACCGCATTGCTCGACTGATTGAGACCGGTTTTGGAGAATTGTAGGGATGTTTGATACCACAGCCAGACACGTAAAGCCTGCTCTCAACTTGACGCTTCAGGGCATCGCCGGATCTCCCGGTATTGCGATTGGCATGGCATATCTGGTGGAGCAGGAAGATATCGATGTTGTAGAAAACCGTTTCGTCGAGCCAGAAAATATCCCTGGCGAAGTAAGGCGCTTCAAGGAGGGGGTCAAGAAGGCCCAGAAACAGCTTCAAAGTGTCATAGAGGAAGTGCCAGAGGAATTAAAGGATCACATCTATATCCTCCATGCGCACATGATGCTGTTGAAGGACAGAATGATCTATAACGGGACCATTGAGCATATTGAGCGTGAAAACGTAAACGCAGAATGGGCCGTAAAAATAGCTGTGGACGAGGTCAAGTCGATCTTTAAGAAGATGCCGGATCCTTATTTTCGAGAAAGGGCCTCGGATATTACACATGTCTCCAAGCTCATCCTGGAGAACTTGCTTGGCGTTGGACCTTCCAACATTTCCCATATCGACAAACGCGTCATTATCGTAGCGCACGACCTGTCTCCTGCAGAGACAACGCAGATGCCATTGGAGAAAGTAAAGGCTTTTTTAACAGATCTGGGCGGCCAAACCTCCCATACTGGCATTATTGCCAGATCCCTTGAAATCCCGGCCGTGCTGGGATTAGGAAATGCTACACAGCTCATTAAGACCGATACCCTCATCATTGTGGACGGGAGCGCTGGCGTTGTGATTGTTGATCCGGATGAGGAGACCCTCACCCGGTATCAAGAACGGAAGGACCTGTTTGAACAATATCAGGCCATGATCACCCGGTCGAGTCATTTGCCGGCAGAAACCACGGATGGATTCCACTTGACAGTCATGGCCAACATTGAAGTGTTGGAAGAGGTGGTCTCGGTCATTGACCGTGGTGGGGACGGTATTGGTTTGTATCGAACCGAGTTTCTCTACCTGAATCGACCAACACCCCCGTCGGAGCAGGAGCTTTTTGATAATTACAGGGACGTGGCTGAAATCATGGCCCCCCGCACGGTCACCATACGCACACTGGACATTGGCGGGGACAAGTTTGCCAGCGGCCTGGAATTGGCCGAAGAGATGAACCCGGCTTTAGGGCTTCGGGCCATCAGATTCAGTCTCCAGTCGCCGGAGATATTTGAGACCCAACTGCGTGCTATCCTGAGAGCGGCCAATCTGGGTAATGTCCGCATAATGTTTCCTATGATTTCCGAGGTGGACGAGGTCGTTCAGGCCAAGCAGATGCTGAACCAGGCAGCAGAGTCTCTGGAAAAAGCTGGCATACCCTTTAGGCCAAATATTGAAGTTGGAGCCATGATCGAGGTCCCCTCGGCTGTGATTATGGCCGATATCCTGGCTAAGGAGGTCGATTTTTTCAGCATCGGCACCAACGATTTGATCCAGTACTCTCTGGCCATAGATCGGGTCAACAAGCAGGTGGCCCATCTTTATCAGCCGCTTCATCCCGCAGTATTGCGCATGGTCCGGCGTGTGGTAGAGGCTGCCAAGGAAGCGGGCATTCAGGTCTATATGTGTGGTGAGATGGCAGGAGACCCTGTGAATTTGCCTGTACTTCTCGGCATGGAGCTCGATGCCATTAGCATGAACCCCATATCGATTCCTGCATTAAAGATATTGGTGCGGATGCTATCTCTGAAGGAATCGAAGCTGTTCCTGGAGGAGGCGCTTAAACAGCCAACGACCACAGACGTTGTAAAGCTTGTTCAGGACACCTACGGGCCCTTATTTCCTAAGGCTGCTTTTCCCCAGCCGAGCCAGGATTAGATCGTGTCCGACTTTAGTCGACTGGTTAAATAGTCGCATCGTCGACCTGCCCGCCATTGCCATACATGCCGGCATATAGGCCGTATACTGTGCCAGGCGTTGGCAGGCGGGGTTGTAATGTCCTTGAACCCCTGGCCCAGACCCTGGATTACTGGCCTGGTAGTTCATGATAAGGCGTCGCGCCAGGGCAGGCACCCGACTAATCAACCACTCAACCACTTGCTGAGCGAGGCGAAGCTAAGTTCAGATGCACGGCATCAAGATTATATGCCAGAACCGCAAGGCCAGGTACGACTATTTAATCCTCGATGAGTATGAGGCGGGCATGGTCCTGCTGGGTACCGAAGTGAAGTCCTTGAGGCTTGGACAGGCCAATCTGAAAGATAGCTATGCCAGGGTTCGAGGTGGTGAAGTGTTCCTTTACAACATGCACATAGGTGCCTATCCT
>DAOVEU010000202.1:0-4704 GCA_030668805.1 Desulfobacterales bacterium | reverse complement strand
GATTACGAAACCATGTTGAAGGAGACCATCGGAGACAAATGGGACACCCTGGAGGAAGCAGGCTACATAGAAGACACCGATTACAGGCCCCCGGCATGGGAAAAGGCCTTTGGCACGCCGTCTGGTAAGTTTGAGTTCTACATCACGACCTTTGACCAGACCGGCATGAAGATAAGTAAAGACCTGGACTATCTTCCTCACTATGAACCGGTACACCCGGAGGGAAATGCCGATACTTATCCACTCATTTTGATCCCTGCTGAATTGATGCGTCTGGCGAATGGCGCTATTGGAAACCCACCATTCTGCACCAAGACCCTGGAAGAAACAGAGTTGAAACGGAACGATCTTTTCGTAGAGATCAATCCTAAAACGGCGGCTAATTATGGTCTTTCCGAAGGTCACCACGCCATGCTCGAAACACCCAGGGGGAAGGCCAGGGTACTGGTGCACCTCTTTGAGGGGATCATGCCAGGGGTAGTTGCCATTCCCAAGGGACTTGGCCATGCGGCTTATGACGACTACCTGGCGGGCAAGGGCGTCAATGCGAATAGCCTTATGGGTGTTGTGGAAGACCCGATCTCTGGCCTATCTGCCACCTGGGGCATTCGGGCTAAACTGACCAGCGCTTGACGTCTCGGAATTTCTCTCCGCCTACGGCGGAAGATTCCTATGACTTCAGTCGAGCAGTTTCACCACTCGACTACTCGACCATTTTAACAAGGGGTAACCATGAAAGAGGAACACGGACACAGACCAGGTAAGAAAACATACAAATACGGTATGGTAATTGACGTAGACAAATGCACGGGCTGCGGCGCCTGCATGGTGGCCTGTATGGCTGAGAACAATATATCGTTCAGGAAAGACGAAACGAACAAGCTGGTCAGTAACTTCTGGATGCGGGTTTACAAGATCACCAACGGTCTCCCCTTTCCAGAGACTGACGTCTCTTATATTCCCAGGCCGTGCATGCAGTGTGAAGGCCACGGCCACCACCATACGCCGTGCGTATCGGTATGCCCTGCATGCGCTACTGATTACAATCACGAAACCGGTATTGTAAGTCAGATCCCCACGCGCTGTTTTGGATGCCGGTACTGCATGGCTGCCTGTCCTTACCATGTGCGGGTCTTTAACTGGTGGGATCCGAAGTGGCCAAAAGGGATGGAAAAATACCTGAATCCTGACGTGTCACCTCGTATGCGAGGTGTGGTGGAAAAATGCACTTTTTGCTATCATCGGTTTCAGCGGGCAAGAAACAAGGCGTACGCAGAAGGGCGTCGTGAGCTTCATGAGGATGAATATCAAACGGCCTGCACCCAGGCTTGTCCTGCAGGAGCCATCACGTTTGGAGACCTGGATAACCCGGAGCATAAGGTACACAAGCTAAAGAATACCCCTGGTGCCTTCCGTCTTCTGGAAAAACTCGGCACCAATCCCAAGGTCTACTATGTTTCAACAAGGGCCTGGGTCCGGAAGGCGGCCGACGTCTATATAGGCGAAGAAGGAAAGGGTGTAACTCACCCGTAGTTCTTAATCTTAGAAGGAGTATCTGTTATGAATACTGCATCAGCTCCATTTGATTCCGCACTAATCCCGGAGGGTGTCAAACGGTGTAAGCTTAAATGGTTTCTTGTGTGGCTTGGCATCTTGAACGTCCCTTTTATGGTGGGTGTTGCCGCCTATATTGTGTGCTGGGCCCTGGCCCTGAACCAAACATATCTTAATAACAATTACCCGTTCGGTCTCTGGATTGCCGCAGATCTGGGTGTTATTGCCCTTGGTGGAGGCGCCTTTTTTACGGGCTTTCTAAGGTATATTATAAAAATAGACGAGCTTAAGAATATCGTCAATTTTGCCGTGGTTGTTGGAGTTATATGCTATGCATCAGCTCTGGGCATTCTCGCAGTAGACATTGGTCAACCTTTAAGAGGTTGGCATATCTTCTGGCACGCGAATGTCCACTCTATGCTGACGGAAGTGGCCTTCTGTATCTCGTGCTATTTTATGGTCCTGTGCATCGAGTATCTCCCGTTGGTTTTGGAGAATCGTCAGATTAACAAGCTCGGCTTTTTCCACGGCATGGCCCATCACCTTCATGGAGCGATGCCCGCTATTGCGGCAACAGGTGTATTTCTCTCCTTCTTTCATCAAGGATCTCTGGGTGGCGTGCCGGGTGTTCTCTACGGTCGGCCTTTTGCGTTTCGTGAAGGGTTCCTGGTCTGGCCATGGACCTTCTTCCTGTTCATCCTTTCAGCCATGGCATGTGGCCCCTGCTTTACTATACTGATTACCCGCATCACGGAGGGATTTGCGCGAAAGAAGTTGGTCAAGAGAAATGTCATTGACATTCTTGCCAGGATCTCCGGCTGGCTGCTGGCTGGTTATCTGGTTTTGAAAATTTTAGATACGGTCGGTTGGATAAGTTGGGCTGGAAAGGTGGGTGCCCCTCTCGGCAGTTTTTATGCCAATCAGCCATATGGTTATTGGGTGTTAATAACAGAGATTGGAATCTTTGGGATTATCCCATGTATTCTCCTGCTGGTCAAGGCAACCAGACAGAATGAGAGTCTCCTGGTCGTCGCCTGCCTTTTGAATTGTGCGGGAATCTTTATGAATCGATGGATCATGACCGTGCAAAGCCTGGCCGTGCCGGTCATGTCGTTTGATAAATTCTTTAGCTATCATCCCAACTGGGCGGAATGGGCGAGCACACTGATGTGGGTTTGGCTAGGGGCCATTGTGATATCGCTTTCATATCGGTATCTGCCGATCTTTCCTCAAGAGAGGGAGCTAAATCCAGTATAGGAAGGACTTTGCCATGTTTCCATTTTGTTTTGATTGGGTAAACGACCCGGTTCACTTTGTCTTTATGGGCTCCCTTTACAGCGTTTTGATACTCCTGGGTATCTTTGTGAACTATGCTGTCATTCGTGCCTTCCTTGACTTAATCTGCAAGAAGGAAGGCCAGAGTCATCACTGACTTTTTTGGGTTTATCGGGTTTATCGGGTTTGTTGAGTTTATTGGGTTAATAGAACACAACAAACCCTGGCCCAGACCTGGCCCTGTAGGTTTAGTAGATTTATTCGAGCAGTAGCGCCCCTGGCCCAGACCGGGTTTTTCTCTCCGTGGCATTCTCCAGTTTCTGTCGCGCCAGGGCGGGCCGGGTTAGCGGCGGGATAGCCTGTCGCAAGGATGTCGCGCCAGGGCGGGCACAAGAAACTGTGTAAACACGACAAACTTGTTTAGCGAGGAACTGATATGGATCTTGCCAGAATGATAGGGATCATGATCATCTTTGGTGTGCCTGCAATTATCGGCGGGGGCCTTTTCTTTCACCTATTTGAAAGCTGGTGGGTTGTGGGCATATGGGAAGCATTGGTCGTTTACATGGCAGGTTCCACTGCCTATAAAGCTGCTGGTAAATCTGCTAAGTAAAACTGAATCCGTTCGCAGTTCTGTCACCGCAGTAACCTCGCCATCCCTGCCGGGTATAGACTCTTCCCTATATTGATTTGCAATTAAGAATTGTGTTTCCCTTCTTCTGATGCTTTTCTGGTCAGTTTGCCTTTCCACTTGCGGGAAAAAGGTTCCCAAAAATACTCGTGGAAAAAAGAGTTCACCTTGAAAAAAAATTCTGTTTCTTCAGTTGTTTCAGCGCTTCCTTGTCTTCTTTCAGCCTTTTTTTCAGCTTGTGAAAAGTTCCCCAAAAATACTCATCGAAAAGAAAGCTCGCCTTGAGAAAAAAATGCTGTTTCTTCAGTTCTCTTATCTCCTGTCTCAGCGCTTCCTTGTCTTCTCTTAGCCTTTTCTTTAGCTTTTCTCTATCTTGTTTTTGTTTTGCTTCCTTTTCAAAATCCTCTTCAATGATTCCTAGAAGTCGCCTCTGCTCCTCTAGTTCTTCATCCGACCACTTTGAACCGTCCGGACGAGTCTCTGTCAAAAACGGATACTTTTCTTCCTGTTTCATGCTCATGCTGTCTTTCCCCTTTCCAAACATAAAGCAGTCACCATGCGTCTATAGTTTTTCAGGCAAATAAGTGCATTCCCAGCAGTACCTGTCCGCCAGACAGGAATAAGCTGTGTAACCGATATACAGAATCACCCCAATTCCAAGAATGATCGATGCATGTCTTATTCTTTTCATTTATCGATGCCTCCAACGTATCTCCCTCAGACGAACTTAGCCCACATGAATGCTCTTTGTTTATGCAGTGTTGGAGTAATGGAGTTAACACCGTAGCGTGGGGGCTCTGTCCCCCACACTATGTGACCCACAGAGGGGGCACGCTACCGAGTATCTAAAACCCACTACTCCAGTACTCCAACACTCCGGTACTCTGTGAACGGTTACGTTTACGGCTCCTGCAATTTCAGCACATGGACGTCGCCGTGGCAATCCTCGCAGCCCTTGAATTCCTTCAGCATCTCCTCGCTATGCGCTACGGTTTCATGGCAATCCCGGCAGGTTGGAACATAGCCGTGCTTATCAGCATGGCAAAACACACATTGAAGAAAAGCATGTCCTTCGTCGCTGGCCGATAATTTGTCGCTCACATTGCCATGGCATCCGGCACAGATGTCACTCGCCACATCCTCAGAGTAACTCACCTCCAAAGGCGAATGGGGCGGGTGACAGGCAATACACCCGGCAGCATCGAGACCGGGCGTATGCGGTTCCTCATGGCACTCAGCGCAGC
>DAOVEU010000409.1:0-2615 GCA_030668805.1 Desulfobacterales bacterium | reverse complement strand
CGGTTCAGGCTTTCTCTGACTCTCATCATAGTTCTGATTCCTTGAAGCTTGGCCAGATATGCGCCCAAAAGGCCTGTCACAATCACGACAAGAATTGTGTTGAAGGCCCCCAGGTAGTATCCGATCTTTATCAACAGATAGAGTTCAGAGAAGGGAATGAGCGTAAATGCCAGGAACAGCTTTAGTAACATGTTTGGTAAATCCTCAAATGCTATATCTCTATGCACTGAGCATATGTGAGTCCCTCGTCTTATGTCAAGGTTAAGAGGCAAGTTTCTTCGTTGACGCTGTAATCCTTAATTGATATTAGAATTTATGGGCGAAGCCCCTAAATTCTAATCAGATTCTCTGTCTCAGTGAAAAAACATTTGTCCAGACTATCGCACAAACAGATCATTGACGAATTGGCCGCATTTTATGGCATCGAGTCGGAATACAGGGACAACTGGGGTCGCATCCAGCGAACCCAGGTAGAAACCAAACAGAACATCCTCAAGGCAATAGGGGTGAATGTTGATACCGAGGCTGGAGCAAATGACACATGGCATGCCAGGGGAGAGGGCGAATGGTCACGCATGACAGAACCTACCATCGTGGCCAGTCTCTCCAGCCTGCCGAACGAGCTGATGTTTCAGGTGCCCATTAGAGATGAAGGTGGTTCAGTACGGTCACCAACTCAGGACCTGGAGGTCTCCCTGGAAGTCGCAGATGAGCACAGTACGGTTCGGCACTTTGCTTTCAGCTATAAGGACCTGTCTTTTTGTAAGAGCAGGCGTGTTGGGAGCAGGATATACGAGCGCTGGAGTCTGCCGTTTCCTCCACTTCGGACTCTTGGCTATTACAGGTTTCACCTATCCGTACTCATGGGAGGTCAGCAGAGGTCACAAACCATATTTGTTGCAATATGCCCTGAGAAGGCATACATCCCGCCTGCCCTTGAGGGCGACGGACGCACCGCCGGCATTGCCATAAGCCTTTACGGGGTACGATCCAACAAGAATTGGGGAGTTGGTGACTTTGGTGATCTGAAAGAAATCGTGAATTGGATGGCAGAGGACCTTCAGGGGGGCGTTATTGGTGTGAACCCGCTGCACGCCACCTTTAACCGTACGCCTTTTAACACCAGCCCCTACCTTCCCATGAGCCGGTTTTACCGGAATTTCATCTACCTGGATGTTCCCGCTATGGAGGATTATCGAGATTCACCAGAGGCCCTGGGCCTGGACAACGCATCCGAGACACAGCGTCTTCTGTCTGCACTCACAGCCTCGGAGACGGTCCGGTATGAACAGGTAGCTACGCTGAAGCTAAAAGTGTTAAGGCAGGTTTTTCAAACCTTTCTAAAGAATCACTGGAACAAGAGGGGCAGCAAAACCGACCGGCAGAAGGAGCTTGAAAACTACATCGAGAGCGAAGGCCTCCTGTTGGACAACTTTGCGACCTTCTGCGCCTTAGATTCAGCCATGCGCTCCCGCGATCCAGAGGTGTGGACCTGGTCACAATGGCCCCCTGAATACCAGCGACCTGACACTGAAGCAGCCCAACGATTTCGACAGGAACACTGGCAGGAGGTCCTCTTTTACAAATACGTACAATGGCAACTGGAAAAACAGCTTGCGGAAGTCCAGGACCATGCAAAAAGTCGGGGAATGTGTATCGGCCTTTACCATGACCTGGCCCTGGCCATCGACCGGTTTAGCGCTGATTTTTGGGCCTATCAGGATTTTTTCATATCTAGACTCCGGGTTGGAGCCCCACCGGATGCATTCTCACAACACGGTCAGGACTGGGGTTTCCCTCCACCTAATATGGAAAAATTCCGAGAGACCGGCTATGACTTGTTTGTGAAAGAGGTTCAGAAAAACTGCGCCTTCGGGGGTGCCTTGCGGATCGATCACGTCATGAGGTTTTTTCACCTTTACTGCATACCCGGGGATGAGCCACGAAAGAAAGGGGCCTATGTATCGCAGCCGTTTGAAGATCTGATCAGGATTGTTGCCCTGGAGAGTGTTCGCAATCAAGTGGTCATCATCGGGGAAGACCTTGGTACTGTGCCAGTCTATATACGGGATATACTAAAGGCGGCAAACATCTTTTCATACCGACTTCTCTATTTCGAAAAGGACGATCAGCAAGACTTTATACGCCCTCAAGACTATCCTGAATTAGCGCTTGTGACAGTTACAACCCACGATCTGCCCACATTGGCTGGATTTTGGACCCACAGGGACATTGAGGTCCGCAAGGAAGCTGCCTTGTTTGACAACCAACAGGCTCTCATAGAGGCTGCTGCTGAAAGAACGGCAGACAAGAAAAAGCTGTTAGGGTTGTTGCAGGAGTTGGGCCTGCTTCCTGGACACTGTTCCGCAGACGTGAATACCTATCCTGAGGTCACAGGGGAGCTTCACAACGCAGTGGTGGGCTTTCTTGCCCTCACACCCGCGAAGCTGTTCATTTTAAGCCAGGAAGACCTGTTCAAGGACACAGATCAGCAAAATCTTCCGGGAACAACCGCAGAATACCCAAACTGGTCCTTGAAAATGAAATACACCCTGGAACAATTGCGCAAAGACCCAAAGGTGAGGGCTTTTTGCGAGATGTTCCGAAACTGGATC
>DAOVEU010000304.1:0-3512 GCA_030668805.1 Desulfobacterales bacterium | reverse complement strand
AGGCACTTTAGCTCACTTTAGCTCACTTTAGGCACTCTTCTATTTCAATTGGTTGTGCAGCAATTTTCCAAGTCCCATTCCTCTCCCCCCCGCAATATTCTCAGACATTGCCTGGTCTGCCATCGACTTATAAACTTTCTGTCCCTGGCTGTTGTCAAAAAGGCTGTCTTGAGGAAGGGACTTACGCATCGATTTGAGAATGTAATAGATAAAAATCGATTCAAAATCAGCACAGGCTTTTTTGAGTCGGGCATCTTTCATGGCCGTCTGCGCTGAAGCCATAGTGGGTTTTGAATGTGTCTCGGTTATTGTGTTAGGCATTGGTTATTTCTCATTTCTCGTTGGTCAATAGTCAATAGTCAATGGTGAATAGTCAATGGTGAATGGTGAATGGTGAATGGTGAATGGTGAATGGTGAATAATAAATGATCATTGGTCATTCTCCATTCTGCATTCCCCGTTCCGCAATCCGCATTCGTCTCATTCCGCACTCCGCATTCCGCATTTAGATGATCTCCAACTCCGCCTGAAGAGCGCCGGCAGCCTTGATAGATTGAAAAATGGTTATCAGGTCTCTTGGCGTCACTCCGATGGCATTCAGGGCACGTACCAGCTCGCCAATCGTGCTGCCAGCGGGGACCAGGAGGAGCCTGTTCTTTTCTTCCTGGACAGCTACTTCAGAATCCGGCGATACAACGGTCTGTCCCCCTGGGGCCACAACAGTACCATCTTCAAGTTGAAATTGCTCCGTGGTGGTATCATCAGGTGGAGCAGGGGCAAAGGGGAGAGGCTGAGACACCGTGGTACGCTCCTTGATCTGAATACTCAAATTGCCGTGGGCCACCGCCACCGTAGAAATCCTCACGTTTTCACCGATGACCACTGTACCTGTCTTCTCGTTCAAGACGACCCTGGCAATGGTATCGGGTGTGACCTCAAGATTTTCAACGGTGGCAATCATCTGTACAACACGATTCTGAAAGTTTTCCGGTATGTAAAGCTTAAGTGTCCCGGAGTCCGTCGCGGTCGCGACCACCCGGCCCAACTTTTCATTGATTACATTGCAGGCCCTGATGGCCGTTGTAAAATCAGGATTATTCAAAGTAATAGTGAGCTCCTGTTTATCTTGCATGGAAACCGGGATTTCCCTCTCAATGGTCGCACCCCTTGAAATTCTGCCCACAGTTGGATGGTTCTTGGTCACACCGCCCCCTGCGGCCCCACCGGCGGAAAACCCGCCCACAGAGATCGGACCCTGGGTCAGGGCATAAACCTTTCGGTCCACACCGCGCAAGGGTGTCAAAAGGAGAGTCCCCCCCTGTAAGCTCTTAGCATCTCCAATGGAAGATACCACCACATCGATCTTGTTTCCTATCCTTGCAAATGGAGGTATCTTGGCTGTCACCATGACGGCTGCAACATTCTTGACCGTTACATCGTTTTCATCAATATGAATGCCCATCCGTTCAATCATATTAACAAGCGACTGAACGGTAAAACCGGTTCCTTGCTTGTCTCCGGTGCCGTTCAGTCCCACGACAAGGCCGTATCCGATAAGCTGGTTATGCCTTATACCTTTAATGGAGGCCAAATCCTTGATTCTGACGGCAGAAGCTTTAGCGGAAAAAAATAGCAATAAGGCTGAGACAATCAAAGTCACTGTCATCTGCCTGTGTATTATTCTCATGGTGTTTCCTCCTGTGGTCAGTGGTCAATAACGGAGTGCCTAAAGTGAACTAAAGTGCCTAAAGTGCCTAAAGTGAGCTAAAGTGAACTAAAGTGAACTAAAGTGAACTAAAGTTGAAACCCCCAATTCCGCACTCCGCCCACTGTCATCTGCCCACTGCCCTCTGTCATCTGTCATCTGCCCTCTGCCCTCTGCCCTCTGCCCTCTGCCCTCTGCCTACTGACCACTGACCACTGACCACTGACTAAAACGGCCACACATGGTCAAGGATTCGCATAAGCCAACCCGGCCTCTGTTTGTCTGCAATCACGCCCTTGCCCGTATATTCTACCCTGGCATCAGCGATATAGGTTGATTGAATCACATTGTTTTGCTGAATATCTTCCGGTCGTATGATTCCGGATATAGTAATGTACTGGGTCTCGTTGTTTACCCTGACCTCACGCTTGCCCGATATATAGAGATTTCCGTTGGGCAATACCTGAACAACTCGTGCTGTAATCGAAGCGATCACGGTTCCACTTCGATCACTGGACCCTTTACCGTCAAAGCTCGGTTTGAAATTTGCTTTGAACATGCTTGTCCGGTCAAGTTTGTCGTGTTTTAGCTGCAGGCCCTTCATGTAGCCCAGGAGGTCCGTAATACCCGCCTCAATACTTGAATCGCGACTGGTTTTGGTGTTTGCGTCCAGCTTTGCGCTTGGAGTCTCCGAAATCTCTACAGTCACCAGATCACCAACCTCTCTGGCCCTCATATCCACAAAGAGCCTGGTGCTACCACCATCTGCCCACAAAGAGCCCTCGCTGGGTTCAGGGAGGGGGTACGTCTCCAACTGGGAGCCCTGAATATCGCTACCCGGAGTCTGAACCGCGGCCTTACCCGCCGTGGTGGCACATCCTGACAAGATTGTAATACCCGCAACTGCAATGCAAATCAGGATAACTATAGGAATGCGGAATGCGGAGTGCGGAATGCGGATTAGACCCAAAAGCGCATTCTCTGTCAAAATGAGATAGTTCATAGAATCAATCCACCCAGGCGCTCAAAAGTTTATTTGTAAATATCTATGTCCCATACGTTTTAAGAAGAAGATTTTGGCCTTAGAGATGTTGAGCCGGCCGAAGTCATGACCAGGCCCTGAAATTCATAGACCCAAAATCTTTTTGTTGAAGACTATGGACCTCATAAGTCCTTTGGTAACTTCTCAAAAAGTCCGGGTATTTATTGATCCCCCCTCACCCAAACCCTCTTCCCCGTGGGGGAGAGGGCAGGGTGAGGGGGTAAGCCCTAAGTTATTGAGGAGTTACGTCCTTTGGCACTCCTTAGAATTCGACCTTTACGGTTGAAGCATTAACTATGCGTGCAATGATTTCTTTTCGGTTCATACAGTTTTTGACACGGATTTGATCCCCAGGGTCCCCTTTTGTTTGGGCGATACCCAGGGCTGTTACCAAAAGGTTAGATGATTCTGCCACTATGGTAACCGTGTCACCCCTTTTTATCAGTGGTGGGTGCTCTACCATATTGGCCAAAAGCACTTTATCGGCTTTCAGGGCTTGTTTGAGTCTCTTACCAATAACATCCTGCATATTTGTTAGAACATTGCGTGGCAGTTTAGAAATATTTCTCCGTTTCGTGCTGATATCATCTTCGGTTATAATGCTACTGCGCCTGAGCGAACGCGTTGTGCAGACAACATTCTCAAATCTGTCCACCCATCCTGACAGGACAACCCGCCGCTCTATCTTGCCGTCGACTCTGACGATAGCGGTCAGGCTCACATATCCAAGCAGCCTTGCATCAGCCTGGCGAACAAGTTCAACCC
>DAOVEU010000404.1:0-2641 GCA_030668805.1 Desulfobacterales bacterium | reverse complement strand
GAGGCAGTTTCAAAACGTTCCCTTTTGTCCAATCTCTGCGTCAAGCTCAGATTTTAATCCTCAAAATACTCAATGTATTCCTGCGGTTAAAATCTTCCCCTTCCTTGACCTTGAACAAAATTGAATGTTTTGAAACTACCTCTTGTGAAATGAATTATCTGAAAGTCTATACATGCGGCAGGGATACCTTTGAAAATCTTCAACTTTGCTCGCCTCTCTCTTTGTTGACAATCTGGTGTTATCGTACTATTGTTAAAAATATTTGAATCTTCGGGTGGAAAAATGCGAAAGAAACGATCCATGAACAAATGCCATTTTGTCGCAATAGTTGCAATTCTGACCTCATTTCTTCTTTGTGCGTGCGGAAGACCCCGTCTGCCCCTAGAGGAGATCAGAACTGCACTAAAGGGCGTACCCACGTATTCAATAGTTCTCGACGATATGAAGGAGGAAGGCAACTTATTCAAGACTCATTACCATAAGTACCGTATAATCATGGAAGATAAGACCACGGAGACTGATTGGCTGGAAGTGCCTGAGAACTATTTTAAGCGGAATGCCTCTTTTCTGGGTATGACCATCTGGGTCAAGAAAGAGGGAAAAGAGGGCGAGGTCATCGGGCCGCCTGGTTATGAGTATGTTGGCAATACGCGGTACGGACACTGGAACACGAATTCATCCGGCCAGTCGTTCTGGGCCTTTTACGGGCAATACCACTTTATCTCCGCCTTGCTGGGAAATAGTCCGATTTATCGTGACCATTACACCGCTTACACCAGATCCCGCACGCAGAATCGGCCTTATTACGGATCAAAGAATGAATATGGGACCAATGGGTCTCTGACCAAAAGGCAGAAACCGAATTTCTACTCCAGACGAATGTCCAGAGTAAAGACACGGCAGGCTTCTTTTTCCGACAGGGTCAATCAACGCATCGGCCGGACCCGGACAAGCGCCCGCGGTCGGAGCGGTAGCTGGGGGAAATAGTCTATGAAACTCGATAACGTCATTACCGGCTTGATCCTGATCGCCGCCTTTTACGTCCTTTTATTCATCGGCAAGATAATCAACGATCTGCTGCACCGGGAATACAAGCTCAACTTTGAGCTGGTCGAAAAGGACAACGCTGCGCTGGCCCTTGCCATAGCAGGTTACTACTCTGGACTGGTCCTGGCCATTGGGGGAGCTCTGGTTGGACCTGGCATCAGCATTATTGATGACCTTATGGATTTGTGTATCTATGGTCTTTTAAGCATCATCCTTGTCAACGCGTCCTGGTATATTTGCGACAAGCTGATCCTGTTTAGATTTAAGGTCAGTGAAGAGCTGATCAGGGATCACAACCAGGGCACCGGCGCGGTTTCGGCAGGGATGAGCATTGCTTCGGGTTTCATTATTTTCGGGGCGGTTCAGGGCAAGGGGGGAAGTATCTGGACTGTAATCGTCTTCTGGGCTATTGGCCAGATCATCTTGATCCTGGCCGGATTGATCTACAATCTTATAACCCCGTACAAAATCCATGACGAGATCAAAAAAGATAACGTGGCCGCCGGCGTGAGTTTTGCGGGTGCCCTGGTCGCCGTCGGGGTCATCGTTGGCCTGGCCGCAGAGAGCGACTTCGAATCCTGGGCAACAAGCTTGCCGGACTATCTCGGATATGCCGCTCTGGGGCTCGCCTTGCTCCCCCTGATTCGCCTGCTCACGGACAAAGTCCTCTTGCCCACAGTCAATCTCACCGATGAAATCGCCAGACAGGAAAAGCCCAACGTGGGCGCTGCGTACATCGAGGCATTCTCTTACGTCGCAGCAGCTTTTATTATCTACTGGTGCATATAGGGAAAGTTATGTCTTTCCTGTCCCATAGAACAGAATGTTCCGCATAAGCCTTGTGCTAAAAATAGCGATCTTTGCCACCGGCTGCGCCGGTATTGTAGCCGAGTTCGTCCTATCCACCCTGGCCACCTACCTCATTGGCAATGCTGTCTTTCAATGGACCATGGTTATGTCGTTGATGCTATTTGCCATGGGCCTGGGCAGCCGGCTGAGCAAGCTCTTCAGGCAAAGGTTGTTAGACACATTTGTCCTTGTTGAATTCGGTCTTTCCATACTCTGTTCCTCTTCGGCAGTTCTCGCTTATGGCATGGCCGCATACACCGCTCATATTAACCTCCTCATCTATCTTGTAGCCATAATCATCGGTGGGTTGATAGGTTTTGAGATCCCCCTGGTCACAAGGCTTAACGAGGCCCACGAGGAACTGAGATCCAATATCGCCACTGTGATGGAGAAAGATTACTACGGATCGCTTCTGGGAGGCTTGTTCTTCGCCTTCTTTGCGTTGCCCTATCTTGGTTTGACCTATACTCCCATCGTGCTGGGCGCTATCAACTTTCTGGTAGCCTCACTCCTTTTGTGGTCTTTCTTCCATCTTATTCAAAGGAAAAAGGTGGTAGTCTCTGCCTTTGCCGCCTGTTGTCTCTTCCTGATTTTCCTGGCTGTCCTGGCCAAACCGATCATCATGTACAGCGAGCAGCGTCAATACAAAGACAAGATTATCTACGCCCGGCAGACTCCGTACCAAAAAATCGTGATAACCCAATGGAAGGAATATTACTGGCTATTTATCAACGGCCAGGAGCAA
>DAOVEU010000358.1:0-3089 GCA_030668805.1 Desulfobacterales bacterium | reverse complement strand
GATAAAACTTACGGCTTTAGGATCAGCAGAATCCCTCCTCAAAGCGTTCTCTTAGACATGGGACTGAAAAGCCAGGACATTATCCTGGGTGTAAACGGCAAGGCCACTGTCGACCCGAAGCAGGCCGCAGGCCCAGGGGCGACGTGGAAGATCACCGCAACCGTCTGCTCTCCGTGATCAACCATCACCTTCCGCTCTGCAATCCGGGGAAAGGGGAAGCCTTGTCTCCTTAACAGTCCTATGAGACCCTTTTGCCCGTCCAGGATGGCGCGGGCTTTGGCAGGCTTTCCCAAACCCAGGCCGAGTTCCTGTGGCTCCGGCAGCTTGACCTGGAGCTTGGTATCCTTTCCGATGGTCTCAATTTCGACAGACTTGAGAAGGTAAGGTGGCCCCAGGGCGACCTGAAAGGTGACGCGGACAGGCTTGGCTTTCTCGTCGATATCCGCTGTTAATCCCGCTCCATAATAGCCTTCCGCGTTAAGCGCCTTCAAAAGCCGGGGGATGTCGCGCTTCGCTCGCCGACGCAACAAAGCAAGGCTCATAGGAGGTCGCTCTTTCCTGAGCAATACCGTATAAGAAATGTCCTCCAGAGTGGTGCGCAGCTTGTCGTCAGGGACGCCTGTGATGGCCACTTTATAGTCAAGTCCTGAACCAGCTGCCATGACCCCAACCCCCCATTGCAGGGCAAACCAAACAAAAACGTGCCAGGCGGCGAATGGTGTAAACTTGACATGGGACAAAATGAGCATTTGGCTAACAGAAAAATCATTAGAGCAGACTACCGCCCCTGAAACCAGCCTTCCAGTCTGTCGATTCGTCGAGATTTAGCCCAACAACCCGACCAAACCGATGAGACATTGCGTCTTGAGCGTCATAAAGACTTCCTGCATCTGGCGAGACGATATTGTAAGACAAAGAGAAGGTTTCTGCAACAGCCTTGACCTCATTAACCGCCTCGGCGGGGTTTGAGAAAAAGCGACAGGCCTAAACGCCATGAACCTTAATCCAAAAGGGGTGTAAATCAAGATTGTTGGTTATTGAGTTCAATTGTGAGGTGTCAGGTTTCAGGTTTCAGGTCTTCAAGTTTCTCGATCCTGACACCTGACACCCGAAACCTCACACCTTTTTCCCAAAGCTAAATACGTAGCCAGACGGACATGGATTTTCTCATTGCCAACAGCCGTGATTCACACCCATCCAAAAGACCTTCTTTCAAGCGGACACAGCATAATAAACGGCCAGGCAACTGAGATGGGGACATCAACTTCACAAAAATGTCTACATCTTGTGCCCGTCAGATGCCTTGGCGAGTAGAGATGCTATAACAGGCAAGAATTGAAACATCGAAAAGCGGATGCTAATTTTTCCTTGACTCACTACATGCGAGTTCCTATGATTTCAACGAATTATCCGACTCGATTCGTGTTTGCGCTTTTGTCACATGGTCATGGCTTCCCAAAAATAGAACTTAGCGCCCTTCGGGCGGACTTTTTTGACAGGATTAACAAGACTTACATGATTTCTTTCTTTTCTTATATCCTGATCATTCTGTATATCCTGTCAAGAAAAGGAATTTCCTATACAATCAAGTTATACAGGAAAATTATTTCCGATACTTTGAAGCGAATAGCGGTTATGTGGGGTACTGCTGTCCTGGTTTGGGCCTTGTGTCTATGCCAGCCGCCCCTGGTCTTGGCCGGGCAGCCATCTTCTCCTTTGAACCGAATCTCCTCACAGGATGCCCTGCTGGTGGCCGGGCCCGGCGGCCATGTCATTTACAGCAAGAATGAAACCAGAAAATGTGTACCTGCCTCAACCTTGAAGATTCTAACGGCCCTTGCAGCTATCCATCACCTGGGAAAGTCCCACAGATTCCGGACAGAATTCTATCAGGACCCTGACCAGAATCTGAAAGTAAAGGGGTATGGGGACCCGCTGCTTAAATCCGAGGTGTGGCAAGAAATAGCCCAAGCCCTGGTCTCCAGGCTCCAGGGTTTCAAGGATCTGATCCTTGATGACACCTATTTTGTGCATAACATCCATATTCCAGGGGTTGGCTCCTCCACCAATCCTTATGATGCTCCTATCGGGGCATTGTGTGCCAATTTTAACACGGTTTTTTTCAAGCGGGATGACACAGGAAGGATTGTCTCAGCAGAACCTCAGACCCCCATGACTCCGTTTGCCCTTGAGAAGCTCCGGTTGCTGGGCTCAAATACGGGTCGTGTCACCCTTTGCCAAAACGGGCATGAGGCTGCACGCTATGCCGGGGAACTCATGGTGCACTTTTTGGAAGAAAGAGGGAAGGTTGGTCAGGGCCAGGTCCGTGAAGGCGTTGTGGGACCTGGAGACACCCTGGTTTACACCTATTATTCGATTCTTACCCTGGAGCAGGTCCTGAAGGAGATGTTTGAGTTTTCGAACAACTTCATAGCCAATCAAATCCTGATCGCCATCGGTGCCCATGTACATGGCCCACCCGGCACCTTAGCCAAAGGGGTGAGGGTACTTTCTGACTTTGCCCGAGACGTGCTACACTTACACGATATTGAGATTGCAGAGGGATCCGGGATCTCAAGAAAGAACCGGCTGTCAGCCCTCGGCATGCTTGCTGTCTTGAGGCGCTTTGCGCCGCACCGCGCCCTCCTTGTTCACGAGGGGGGGGTCTTTTACAAAAGCGGCACCTTAAAGGGTGTCAAGACGAGAGCCGGATACATCGAGGACAGATCCGGCAACCCATACTATTTTGTCATCTTTCTGAACAGCACTCATGCAGATATTGACTCCATTTTCGAGTGTGTTAAAAACAGCCTTGGTAATGGATAAGATTAGGGGCATCCTTCATTTTCGCCATAAAGTAGTTTACACTTTTTTTCACCACCCCAGGTTTCAGGTTTCAGTGTTCAGGTTTGGGGTTTCAGATTTCAGTGTTTAGGTTTGGGGTTTCAGGTTTCAGTGTTCAGGTTTCAGGTTTCAGTGTTTCTTGCACCTGACACCTGAAACCTGACACCCGACACCAAAAAGTACACCTGACACCAAAAAGTAGGAACAAAAGAACTTATCTCTTGGCGCCCGCATCCTTGATAAGT
>DAOVEU010000290.1:0-3673 GCA_030668805.1 Desulfobacterales bacterium | reverse complement strand
GGTTTCAGATCTTGCGTTTCTCGCTCTTGACACCTGACACCTGACACCAAAAAGTACGAACAAAAGAATTTATCTCTTGGCGCCCGCATTCTTGAAAAGTGTAAACCGAGGAATGAAGGATGCCAAATCGCGCAGCGATTTTATAAGTCGAAAGGAAGCTTATGCCAACATTCACCCATCTTGATGAGGAAGGGCGGGTGCGCATGGTCGATGTATCTGAAAAGGCTGCCACGGCCCGGGAGGCAGTGGCCCAAGGAGTCGTTACCATGCAGCCCGAGACATTTGACTTGATAGGGGACCAAAAGGTAGAAAAGGGAAATGTCCTCGGGACCGCACGCATCGCAGGCATTATGGCTGCGAAAAGGACTGCAGAACTCATCCCTATGTGTCATCCTCTCTCGATTACTCACGTGAAGGTTGATTTTTTCCCGCAACCTGACACCCACAGCATACGCATAGAGGCGGTTGTGCGGGTGGTCGGCCAGACCGGTGTTGAAATGGAAGCCCTGACAGCCGTGTCGATCGCTGCCTTGACCATCTACGACATGTGCAAGTCATACGATCGTTCTATGGCCATTTCTGATGTGTACCTGCTAAAGAAGTCAGGGGGAAAAAGCGGTACATTTGTAAGGGAATCATTATGAAAGAGGCAACGAATATGACACTCATCGGACGGGTGCGACAGGGACGTATGGTCGTCTACAATCACGGAGGGAGAATAGCGGGGTTGTGACTGACAAGGAATTTTTCAAAGTGACCTCCCTTGGGGCCGTACTCGAACTGACTCGCACCTTTCCATGTGTCAGCGAAGAGGTCCTGCCGTTGGATCAGTGTGTCAGCCGCATTTTATGCCAGGATATCGTCTCCAACATCGATCTTCCGGAATTCAACCGTGCGACCATGGATGGCTATGCGGTCCAGGCCAGATCTACATTTGGCGTTTCAGAGAGTGTGCCTGCCTTTCTTAATATCGTTGGGACTGTCGAGATGGGGCAGGAGCCCGCGGTTCCGGTAAAGGCCGGGGAAGCAGTTCGGATCGCCACGGGTGGTATGCTCCCGGATGGGGCAGACAGCGTGGTCATGCTCGAACATACCCAGGCCCTTGATGAGCATACCCTTGAGGTCTTTAAAAGCGCTGCCCCGTTACAGCATGTCATGGAGATCGGTGAAGACTTCCGAAATGGGCAGAAGATCCTCTCAAAGGGGAGCCGCGTACGTCCTCAGGAAATGGGTGTCCTGGCTGCCCTTGGTGAGACCCATGTCCCGGTCTACAGGCAACCCGTTGTAACCATCATTTCCTCTGGCGACGAGATTGTGCCCATCGAACAAACGCCCGGGCTTTGCCAGTTGCGTGATGTAAATGCCTATACCCTGGCCAGTCTTGTCAGGATGTCAGGCGGGGTTTCTCTCTATTTGGGGATTGCCAGGGACAACTTCGCTGACCTGCATAGCCTGTGCAAGAATGCTGTTGGCCAGGCCGACATGGTCTTGATTTCAGGTGGCAGTTCTGTAGGTTCCCGCGATTTTACCTTAGAGGTGATTAAAGGGCTTCCCGATGCTGAGATTCTGGTACACGGTGTTTCAATCAGCCCTGGAAAGCCCACCATTTTGGCCCGCAGCAGGCAAAAGGCCATCTGGGGGCTCCCCGGGCAGGTTGCATCGGCCATGGTCGTTTTCCATGTGATGGTTCGCCCTATGCTTGAATGGATAGCAGGGGTTTCAGAAGACCGGTCAGGCGCAACACATGAGGTCTCTGCCGTGTTAAGCCGGAATCTGGCATCGGTTCAGGGCCGGGACGATTACGTGCGCGTAAGGCTTGTGCGTCGAGAAAACCGGGTCTATGCGGAGCCCATTCTGGGCAAATCCGGCCTGATCTCCACCATGGTGAAAGCAGACGGGCTCGTCAGGATCGACATGAACTCAGAAGGATTGGTTAAGGGAACCCCTGTGAGGGTTATTTTATTTTGAGTACCTGCTTTCTTCTACAGATCCTGATTTTTTGCATTTTTTGTTGACAGCCATGATATATTTTAGTTTATGCTCCAGTCATTTCTACTTTCCAGTCACAACAACCCCGCGGACACGCGGACAAACTCAGACAATACACAAGAACCATCTACGAAGAGACTTGCAGCAAGAAAAGATAGCCAATACCCAAGACGGATGAGGGGTCCTCAAGGCAGGGTGGAGTCAAAGGGATATTTCTCCCAACCTGGTTTAGTGCAGTGCCTTTGAGTCCATTTCGGTCAATCAAAACACAACAGAAAGGAGGGTAGAATGAGATTTCAGGATATTCAAAAAATGGCGAAAGGCATGGGGATTAACACATACAGGATGAAAAAGATGGATATTATCCACGCTATTCAAAGGAAAGAAAACAACATCGAGTGCTTCGGAACCGACAGGGCTGACCATTGTGAAGAACAAGGGTGCTTGTGGAGAAGCGACTGTCTATCATTGAAGAAAGACGTAAAAGCGAAATAACTAGTGCCCCGTCTCAAAAATTCTGCACCCTGAAATGGCAAGATGAAATGTCTCCCAAGTTCATACGTTTCACCCATCTGTCAAGGACGGGGAAATACGTATTTTCGCAACTGAAACTATAGGTCTTTTGTAGCAATCTATTTATGCAATTCACAGGGAGTGCTGGAGAACTCCATTACTCCAACACTCCGTGAACGCTTACGTATTTCGATTCATGGAGTCATCTGCGGCCACCTGGAGGGTCTCGGCAGCTAAGAAGGCGCAATGGACATTATCTTCAGGAAGACCTCCGAGGACCTGGAGGATCATTTCACCAGTGACATCTGCAACCCCTTCGGGCCCCTTTCCAATGGCCAATTCACAGGCGACTGAAGCGCACACCGCACTACAACCGCAGCCGTCTGTGGTAAAAGAGGCGTCTGAGATAACTTCCCCTTCAAAGAGCAGAAAGATCTCCATTGTATCTCCGCAGTTGCCAGTCACACGACCGTATCCTGCGGGACTTTCCATGCGTCCCCTGAATCTTGGATTGCGCCACCGCTCATACACTTTTTCTCCATAGGTTTGAATGACCTCCTGATTTATCTCCTCCTGCAAGCGATCGGCAAACTCATCAAGTGAATGGCTCATCCTGCTTTAATCTCCCCCTTGTCTACGTTCCATGTATTTTTTGACAGAGACCTCAAAGACAACCGTACCGCCACCGGTGATCTCGCACGGGTCAAGGCACTGCACGTAGGCACAATCCGGGTCTGTGCCGGAAAGTCCCAAGTCCTTCGGATGAATTCCCTTGGAAAGGGCCACATAGTATGGCATGAGGCAGGCCAGTGAATGCATGCACACGGTGGCGCTGTGTGCAGTATCCAGGACATAGCCTTTTCTTATGACAATCGTATCGCCTGGCTTATAGACCGGGCAGGTTCCCTTTATCTCTTTGACCTTGACCACAAGATCCACGGGCTGATCCTCAAACCACATAAACGTCTCGGAATTTCTACAACACGTTGTAATCACTCATCTTTAAGTGGCGCTTTTCTGGGCCATCAGTATGGAATGATGCCTGCCCGCCATTGCCACGCACGCTGGCATTGAAACCGTATCCTGTGCCAAGCGTTGGCAGGCGGGGAATACTGGAATGTTGATTCTTAATGAAAGTATGTCATTTGTTGACTTGCCTGGCAAGAGGGGT
>DAOVEU010000217.1:0-4445 GCA_030668805.1 Desulfobacterales bacterium | reverse complement strand
TGAACCCTGAACCCGTGAACGGTTACAAAACACCATACCACCCGAATAGACGGCCTGGGTCAACAAAAATTTGAATTCTCTGGCTTGATGTGCTAAATATCGCGTCGGAACTTCTACAACTTATTGGAATTCCCACGACTTTAGTCGAGTAGCCCGCCCTGCCTGCCCTGGCGCTCATGCTTACTACAGGCTACAAGCTGACAAATCCCGGTCTGGGCCAGGGGCGCGACATGCTTGAATGAAGGTGTAGTCCCTGCAAACCAGGTCTGGGCCAGGGTCAAGTGGGAAAATGGTCAAATGGTTGACCCTGGCCCAGACCTGGCTAACAAGCTATATGCTTGTATATATGAAGTGTGCGCCAGGGCGGGCGACTGGACTACTCAACCACCCCGCCTGCCAACGCCTGGTTTGCCGGGTAATTGTAACGGCGACACCCGCCCCCGCCTGCCACTCGCCTGGCAGCTCATGTGTGGCATGCACTTTGTTTATTGGCAATGGCGGGCAGGTGCCATGGCCATATACGGCATGCAGTGTACATGCTAGCACCCGCCTGCCAACGCCTGAAACAGCATTCAGCTTATGTGCCGGCATCTCTGGCAATGGCGGGCAGGTCTCTGGCAATGGCGGGCAGGCAAATGGCACTGGCGGGCAGGTCGACGACTTTGCCAACTGCGGAGCGAAGCGGGGCTAACTTTATGATATGACTAAAGAATTGATCATCAATGCCATGGACCACGAAACGCGAGTTGCCTTTGTAGGGAACGGAAACCTCGAGGAGCTCTTCATTGAAAGACCCAAAGGCTCTGACATTGCAGGCAATATTTACAAAGGACGGGTCGTGCGCGTGCTTCCCGGTATGGAAGCAGCATTTGTTGACATAGCTCTTGAGCAGGCCGCTTTTATCTATGTGGCGGATGTCTTGAACCATTACCATGAGTTTGAGTATTTCATGCAGTTACTCTCTGACGAGGACAAGAACGCTCTAACCGACCTTGAAAGGGAGAGTCGCCCCGCTTGCCTGGACCAAGAGCTCATGATTGAAGATCTCCTTCATGAGAGGCAAGAAATTATAGTCCAGGTGTCCAAGGCTCCTATTGGAAACAAAGGAGCCAGGGTTACAACCAGGATATCACTGCCAGGTCGTTTTCTGGTCCTCATGCCTACCACAGATCACATTGGGGTTTCTCGGCGTATAGAAGATGAAGATGAGCGAAGACGGCTAAAGGAAACCTTGACAGGCCTCCGCCCTGAAAACTGCGGCGTCATTGCAAGGACGGTCAGTGAAGGGGTCAACAGGGGAAAACTTGCAAATGAAATGGACTTTCTCGTGTCTCTGTGGCTGGACATTCAAAAAAAGGGGGCCAATGCACCGGTGCCCAGTCTGCTGCACAAAGAGCTAAACGTGACCCTCAGAGCGGTCCGGGATCTCTTTACCCATGAAGTTGACAAGCTCGTCATTGATTCCAGGGGGGGGTACGAAGAAATCTTGAAGTTTTTAGATACATTCATGCCGAGGCTTAAAGCATCCGTCGAACTGTATGAGGACAGCGAGCCTATTTTTGATGCTTACAACCTCGAATCCGAAATATCCCGTGCCCTGAAAAAGAAGGTCTGGCTCAAATCCGGAGGGTATATAGTCATCGAGCATACTGAAGCCTTGGTGGCAATTGATGTCAATACTGGCCGGTACGTGGGAAGACATAATTTAGAGGAGACCATCCTCAAGACGAACCTCGAAGCGGTCAAGGAAATCGCTTATCAGATCAGGCTCCGGGATATCGGTGGACTGATAATTATTGATTTTATCGACATGGAGAAAAAATCAAATCGAGAGAGGGTGTGCAATGTCCTGAAGGAGGCCCTCAAGAAAGACCGGAGCAAGACCCATGTGCTTCCCGTGTCTGAGTTAGGGCTCATCGAAATGACGCGAAAGCGCACCCGCGAGACTCTAAACCGCATGCTTTGTGAACCATGCTTTTACTGTGAGGGCGAAGGGTATCTCAAGTCGAAACGCACGGTTTGTTACAATATCTATCGGGATATGCGCCGGGAGTCTGGCGAGATGCTGGCTCCGCGCATCACTCTGATAGTACACCCCGAGATTGCGGAGCTGTTTCTGGGGGAGGAGAGTTCCCTAATAGATTCCCTCGAAGTAGCCCTGAATAAAAAGATTATCGTTAGGCCTGATCCACATTTTCATATCGAGCAATATGAGATGTATGAAATGCACAAGAATTACCTTGACAGGGAGCCTTGATTACTTATAATGACTTGTTATGTTATCAAAATCTGGCATCCTTCATTCCTCGGTTTACACTTATCAAGGATGCGGGCGCCAAGAGATAAGTTCTTTTGTTCCTACTTTTTGGTGTCAGGTGTCAGGTGTCAGGAGCGATAAACGCGAGATCTGAAACCTGAACACTGAAACCTGAAACCTGGGGTGGTGAAAAAAAGTGTAAACTACTTTATGGCGAAAATGAAGGATGCCCAAAATCTCAGCTGATTATGAATTTAGGAAGGTTACTAACATGTACGCTGTAATATCCACTGGGGGTAAACAATACAAAGTCTCGGAAGGGGAAACATTAAGGGTTGAGAAGATTCCGGGTGAGATAGGCGCGGCTGTCTCCTTTGACCGTGTACTCATGTTTTCCAATGGCAAGACGGTTAAGGTCGGTCAGCCGACACTTACTGATGTGGCTGTGACAGGTCACATTGTGGAACAAGGAAAGGCCAAAAAGGTCATCGTTTTCAAATATAAACGGCGGAAGCGTTATCGTAGGAAACGCGGCCATCGGCAGCAATACACGGCACTTAGGATTGATACCATTCGAACTTAGCTGCACTTTGTTTCGCTATTGGTTGAGTCGTCGAGTCGTTGAGTGCCCGCCCTGGCGCATATTTCATGCATGCAAGCAGATGGCCAGATAACGAGGTCTGGGCCAGGGGTCGAGTCGTTAACTACTTGACCGTTTTCCCACTCAACCACTTGACTACTCAAGTCAAGTCGTAGAAATTTTCCGCCGTAGGCGGATAGAAATTCCAAGACGTTTAGGGAGCAACAAAGCTATGGCACACAAGAAAGCAGGCGGGAGTTCACGAAACGGCCGTGACAGCGCCGGTCAGAGGCGTGGGGTGAAGCGTTTCGGCGGGCACAAGGTTTCGGCAGGTAATATACTGATGCGACAGCTCGGGACGAAGATACACCCCGGCAACAACGTGGGCATGGGGAGGGATTACACACTCTTTGCCAAAATCGATGGACTCGTCACTTTTGAACGCATGGGACGATCCAGAAAAAGGCTCAGCGTTTATCCCGTGTCAGCCTGAGGGGCGATATCCGGAGAGTCCATATTCGTCCATAAGCATTCACCACAGAGATCGCAGGGACATTTTTATTCATCTATCATTGCGGCGGCGGCGTTCCCTGTGTTCTCTGCGGTGAACTATTAGGAAGAGACGTCCCGTCGGCCACACGGGATATATGAAATTCATTGATGAAGCGTCGATCACTGTCCAGTCTGGGGATGGCGGAAATGGCTGCGTGAGTTTTAGACGCGAGAAATACGTTCCCAGAGGCGGACCAAACGGTGGAGATGGCGGCAAGGGCGGTGATGTACTTTTCGAAACCACACTCCGTATGCACACCCTTTACAGCTTCAATTTCAAAAGACATTTCAGGGGTGAACGAGGGAAACACGGTCGAGGAAAAAATCAGTCAGGAAAAAGCGGCAAGGACCTGATCATCTTCGTCCCTCCCGGCACTTTAGTCAAGGAGGCCGAAACCGGCCGCGTACTCAAGGAGTTTGTGCGGAGCGGTGAATCTTTCTTGGTGGCTCGTGGTGGACGGGGTGGCCTTGGAAATCAACATTTTGCATCGCCAAGGAAGCGTGCACCCCGATATGCCCAAGAAGGTCAACCCGGCCAGACCCTTTCCTTGAAACTTGAGCTAAAACTCCTGGCCGATGTTGGCATCATAGGGCTACCGAATGCAGGCAAGTCTACCCTGGTGTCAAAGCTTTCCTCCGCACGTCCCAAGGTTGCCGACTACCCCTTTACAACGCTAACACCCACCCTCGGCGTGGTTGAGCCTCAAGAAACCGACCCCTTTGTCATAGCCGATATCCCGGGACTTATTGAAGGTGCGCACCGCGGGGTGGGTCTTGGAACCAGGTTTCTGAGACACGTGGAGAGGAGCCGATTTTTGCTTCACCTGATCGATCTTTCCGCCGTTCCATCGGAAGACCCCCTTAGCCCGTATCACACTGTCAATCAGGAACTCCGGCAGTTCAGTCCATCCCTTGGCCGAAAACCCCAGGTAATTGCATTGAACAAGGTAGACAAACCCGGTACCCATGCTGTGGCGGAAAAACTTCGCAATGCCCTTCAGCCATTGAATCCCGACGTATGGGTCATTTCAGCCATCACGGGTGAGGGCCTGGAGC
>DAOVEU010000401.1:0-2690 GCA_030668805.1 Desulfobacterales bacterium | reverse complement strand
GCCTGAACGCCATTGCCACAGGCCATGGACAGAACGGCTTCATAGTCACCAACCTTGTTTTCCAGACGGTCGATAAACTTCACGGCGCACTGCCGAGGAATCGTAGTCTTGCCTGCAATCATCTCCTTGTTTTCAGAAAGGAGTGCCTCTGCAAGTTTATCCACCTCCTGAGGTCCGCCAGCAGAGCAAAATGTCATACACGTACCGCATCCAACCAGCAGAATCTTACGGTATGGGGCAACCATGTCCTGTATTTCGGCTAACGGTTTCCGTTCTGCAATGATCATGTTATACCTCCAATTTGGTCCGTTTGGTCCGTTTGGCCGGTTTGGCCAGTTTAGCCGGTTGGTGGGATTGGATTCGTTATTAGTTATTCGAGAATCGCTATTTGCTTTCCGCTCTCCCCTTTTCGATTCACGATTACACGATTCACGGTTTGCAGTTAACCGGCTAAACGGGCTCAACCGGATTCCGCAGGCAGCGATACGACGAAGGTCGTCCCCTTTCCTACCTCGCTTTCCACGTAGATTGCACTATTATGGGCGTCCACAATCCCCTTGACTATCGACAGCCCCAGCCCTGAGCCTGATATACTCCTGGTTTGTTCGGTTTTGATGCGATAGAACTTCTCAAAAATACGGTCAATATCCTCTGGTAGAATCCCTATGCCGTTATCCACCACCTTGAACCCTATATCTTTGCCTGCTTTGTTCAGTGTGACGTTCACGTTCCCCCCTCTGGGGGTGTACTTAATGGCATTACTGATAAGGTTGACAAAGATCGCCTCCACGCCACCCCTGTCCCCACTGAAGGATGGCAGCTCTTCCGCGATTTCGCATGTAAGGCTAAGCCCTTTCTCTTCGGCCGATAAGTGCATGAGTTCAATGGTCCGTTTCAGGATTTCCGCCAGATCCAGGCTTTCGATCTTCTGGATCGATTTACCCTCCTGGATGCGCCGGTAGTCCAGGATGTCGTTGACAAGGGTAATCATCCCTTTGGTCTTTTCCTTGGCCTTGGCGAGCAAATCCGACTGTTTGGCAGTAAGATCTCCGGCCAGTCCGTCCAGAACTACCGAAATCTGCATCAGCAGGGAGCTTAAGGGGGACTTGAGTTCGTGTGAGACCATAGAAAGAAAGTCTGATTTTAGCTTATCCATTGCGCTGACTGTGGTGACATCGTGAAACAGGCCTGCTGCACCAATAACGGTTCCTGTCTCATTCTTGACAGGGTATACATGAACACGAAGGGCTTTTTCCCCCACCTTGACGACGGGCTCCTCACCAACCATTAACGGACCTAAACCACTATCTGATTTTATTGCCCTCATAAAAAATGACAACAGATCATCGGATCTTATGCAGGCCGAAATGGGATGACCCAACACCTTTTCCTCTTTCAAGTCAAACAGGCTGGCAGCTTTCTCGTTGAACAGAACAATGTTCGTCTGCCAATCCGTGACAACGATCCCGTCAGTAAAACTCTGGAGGATAGCAAAGAGATTTTCATCACGGCGGACCTTGGTTAAGGCGGCCTGTCTTTGCCGTGTCAGCATGTCAAGCTGGTGTCTGAGTCTGAAGGCCTCTATGGCCCGATTCATCTTTATCCAGAAACGATCGGTGGTAAAGCTCTTGCGGATGCAGTCATAGGCGCCGGCGTGCATGGCCTCTATGGCCTCCTCGCCACAGTTGTCCGACATGGTCATGATCAGGATTTCACGCCTTGCCTTTTGTAGAGTCTCGATGAGAGTCATGCCCCCCCATCCGGGAAGCTCAAGGGAAAGGAGCATGATGTCCACATCTCCCGGATGTTTCTGGATGATGTCCAGGGCCTCTTCAATACACTCTGCGGTACGCACCCTGTGACCTTCGTCCAGGAGAAGCTCCCGGCATCTTTGCAAAATGGTGATGTCGTTTTCCACCACCAATATGTTTATGCTCGGCTTGATCAACATCGCCTGAGTAACTGCACCTCTCGGGATTTCTACACCTTATTGAAATTCATATGACTTTAGTTGAGTAGTTTAGTGGTCGAGCGGTTAAGTTGTAAGGCCGTTGGGGCACTCAACCATTTAACTACTCAACTACTCGACCAATTGCGGCCTCCAGCCCGTAGGGCCTACGCCCCGGAGGGAGCGAAGTGGAGCTAAGTTTTGTTCAGCAGATCCTCCACCCGCCTTACCAGATCTTCGGGTTCAACCGGCTTGGCAATGTAATCGTCAGCCTCGGTCATGAGACCCATCGCCTTGGTGTAAGTTGTCTTGAAAAGGGCCTGGTCCACGGCTGTGAGCAAAATGACCGGAATCTTTTTCAAGTCCGGGTCTGCCTTAAGGACAACGCAGACGTCGTATCCGCTCATTTCAGGCATCATCACATCCAGGATGACCAGATCGGGTTTCTCGGCCCGCACCTTCCCGAGCCCCTCCTTACCGTCATAGGCCAGAATAACCTCGTAGCCCTTGCTGTCCAAAAGGAGCTTTGTTGCCTCGCAAAAGTCAACGTCGTCGTCTACTAGTAATACCTTTTTCATGGCCGCACCTGTAGTCCTTTAGTTGTGAAATTGGTGTTTTTTTTCGGCAGAAATTATTAAAACTATCACGAAAACACGAAAGAACGAAAACACGAAAGAATACAACCTAGCCTGGCGCTCGGTCGGGTATAAAACCCGACCCTACGTAGGGTGGCATTTTATAT